>JACZTG010000011.1 GCA_022573815.1 Candidatus Neomarinimicrobiota bacterium | reverse complement strand
AGCGAAGTGAAATAATTAACAATTTCAGTAAAACTTATAATCGGATATTCAGCCAGGGGATGGTTATATGAAGAAAATAACAATCTATCCATTGATATTGATTCTGACAGCGTTCACAATTTCATGCGCAGGCGGTTACTCAAACAGCAATGAAACTGAAGCTAAAGAACCGGTAAAGTTGCTGCTGCTTTACACGAACGATATGCACGCTCAGTTTATTCCCGATGAGGCATTCTGGGTTGATGGTGAAAATAAGCCTCTCATAGGCGGCTTTGCGGCGCTCAAAGGATATATAGACCGCGAACAGGCTCTTGGAATTCCTTCAATTCTTCTGGACGCCGGAGATTTAATGACCGGTACTCCGTTGTCCAATATCGTTGTCGATGGAATAGAGGGCGGAGCGTTACTTAAGATGATGGACGAAATAGGCTACGACGTTATGACTCTTGGTAACCATGAATTTGATAATGGGCAAGAGAATATAAGAAAATTTTATGATTACGTAAGTTTTCCAATTATTAATGCCAATCTTCTAATAAATGGAAATTTATTAGCGCCATCAGCTTATGAGATTCTTGATGTTGCCGGAATTAAAATCGGCGTTATCGGTCTTATGACAAATGATTTTTTTAATGTTACAGCCAAACCTGTGACGGAGGGAATTGAACTCGGAAACAGTGTTGTATTGACCAATGAAATTGTAAAACAAATTGATCCTGTGACCGATTTGATAATATTGTTAACTCATGTGAGTGTGGAAGAGGATAGAGTTTTTGCCAGAGAGATACCGCTAATAGACATCATTGTGGGAGGACATTCTCACACAAGGCTTGCTAAACCGGTTGTCGAAAACGGAGTAATAATTTTGCAAGCAGGTTCCCGAACCTCACATCTTGGAAGACTTGAATTCACTGTTCAGGGAGACAGCGTTTCTGAATTCTCAGGCAGGCTGATACCAACATGGGTTGACTCAATAGATACCAATCCTATTATGGAAAGTACTATTGAAGAGTATGTGAAAGCCATTAATAGAAGTTTTGGAGATACACTTGCCACTCTCGTAAATGATTTAGTCCGCTCATCAAGTGGCGAATCAAACATAGGGAGTTGGATAGCCTCAATTATCAAAGAAGCCACGAATTCAGATTTGGGAATAATTAATAGCGGAGGTATTAGAAAAGGAGTTTCTGCCGGGCCTTTAACAAAACTTGATGTAATCGAAATCCTTCCCTTTAAGAATTATTTAACTACATATGAAGTAACAGGTAAGCAGTTATTGAGTTTTATGGCTTACTGTGCTGAGCAATCGGTAAGTTCAGATCGACGGAATGTACAGGTGTCAGGTATTTCATACAAATATAAATCTAATGAAGACGGTATGGAGCTGATAGAAGCTAAAATAGGAGGAAGTCCTGTAATACCGGAAAAAATCTATAAAGCGGGTACAATAGATTTCGTATCTGATAGCCAGCCTCTTTTATATCTTGGGTTCAGACCGTCAAATATTGAACATCTGAATATATTGGTATCAGAAGTTGTTATGAAGTATGCTAAAGAAGCGAAAGTTATTGAAGCTAAGCTTACCGGAGCGATAACAAGAATAGAATAGTATTAACTATTAATTTTTAGCAGTGAAAAGCTGATATAAAAGATTTTCCAAAAGAGAAGCATCCGCTTCACTGAAAGCGTCCAGGCTGTCGCTATCAACATCTAAAAGCGCAAACAAGTTGTTTTCGGAATCCCGGACAGGTAGTACTATTTCTGATTTGGAATTAGGATCACAGGCAATATGTCCCGGAAACTTTTCAACATCAGGAACTATAACCGTCTTATTCTCTTTATAAGATTTTCCACAGACTCCGTCATATCCTATAGAGGCGCAGGCGGGTGGACCCGCGCTTGGACCCATAGTCATATCCGTATCTTTTGGATAGTAAAACCCAACCCAAAAATAATAATCTAATGAATTGTGTAATTCTTTAACAAGAATCTGCATCTTCTCTTCTCTTGTGGAAGTTGCGATAGACCTCTCTATAATCTGCGCACAAATGTCATTTAAGAGATTGTTATTATTAGTAATTATGCTATTTTCACTTTCCTGCATACCAAAACATACCGTTTTTTAATGATAAAAACAGCAAATTATGTAACAACCTTATACTTTTAATCGTATGTTATCAGGCGATGAAGAATATGTATAAAAGAATAATCATCAGTTCGGCGATAATGCTGATAACGTTGTTTGGCGTTATAGCAACAGGTGTCAAAAAGGTTCCTGAGATAACCACAATTTCTAAGGAAGCGCTTGAATTCTATTTGGAAGGTGTAGAGCACGCTCAAAATTTTTATAGAAAGGAAGCGATTCAGGCGTTTGAAAGCGCTATTGAATTAGATCGTGAATTTGCAATGGCGTATTTAGGATTATCCAGTGCTTATAGAATACAAGGTGACTACATAAAATCCCGGCAGCTGATTGAAAAAGCCGCAATGTTCGAGGAATTTGTCACCGAAAGGGAAGCATTGATAATCGAAATTGAAAGAAACGATGGAGAAGAGCATGACCAAAGTTTATCCGACAGCCTCATACAGGTATTATTCGATAAATACCCGAATACGGTAGATTCTCACGATTTAAAAGCCCAATTGGCAATTCGCAATTTAGATATTACTGAGGCAATAAATCACTACGAAAAAATTCTGAAAATAGATAGTGATTTCGCTCCGGTTTATAATACTCTTGGGTATATGTATGCCAGGCAGGGTCGTTACGAGGATGCAATCAGGAATCTGAAAATATATGCGGAAAAAGCCTCAGGACAGGCAAATCCGTATGACAGTCTTGGTGAAATATTGATAAGGGTTGGTAGATATGAGGAGGCAATAGAAAGTTTGAGGAAAGCGTTAGAAATTAAACCGGAACTCAGCCAAGAGAAAAGTTTCCTCGGAGCCGCTATAAATAAAAATCTCGGAAACGCCTACTTCGGATTAGGTCAGATTTCTAAAGCAATTGAATATTTTGACCGGGCGCAAGCATTAAATCCGGGTGAAAATATAGCTACCGAAGCTGTAACTAATAAATTTATGGTTTTGCTTATCTCGAACAATAAAGAAGAATTTATTTCAAATTTAGATGAGTTAGAATCGCTTAAAACTAATGATAACACCAAACCCTATGCTCATCTTATTCATGGTATCTACTTTCTACAAACGAAAAATATAGATTCTGCCATTAAGGAATCAGATGAGTTAACTATTGCAATAAATACTCTCGCGGAGAATAACTCCAGCGCCATGCATAGATTTCGACCGATTCAGGGATTCCTTGAAGCTGAAATTCTTATTAGCCAAAAAAGATATTCTGAAGCGATAGATGTTTTTAAAACTAAATGTTTTATCTCGGAAGAAGTAAAGCAATCTCAATGGCTGAATTGGCGATTGGCGGAAGCGTATCGTCTTGAAGGAGAATTTGAAAAGAGTGAGAATTTAGTCAATGATTATCTAAAGATTAATCCGAATAATTTTTTGTTAAGGTCGGTTATGGTACAAGCGCATTTCGACAAAGGGGATTATAAAAAAGCAAAGAACGAGCTGAAGAAATTAAAAAAGCTTTTAGCAGGCGCAGACAGCGCCCTTTCAATCATTTCAAATATGAATAATATTGAAGAAGCTTTGGAAGTACTTCTTTAATTTCCGCTCTGTTTGATTTGCTAATTGTTGAAAGTTGGAACTTTTACTTAAATTCCGTATATAATAAGTAGGAGTTAGTCGATGAGAAAATCTTTTCTCAGGAGGTAGATTATAAAGTTATTATCGTTTATACTGTTACAAGCATTACTCTTTCAGGGTTGTTTCTCCGGAGCGCGTAACCCAAACAACAACGCTTACTATGATGGATTTCACGAGTCAACAGCTGTTGAGAGCACTCGTATTGAAAAGACCGAATGGGAATATAACGAATCTCACGAGACGGCAGCGCAGAATACATATTATTACGATCCTAACTATACGAATCGTTATAATATGTATGGTTACAATAACGCATGGTATTGGCGTTCGATGTACAGACCGTATAATTACAGATCTAACAGCCGCTATAGTTTTTATTTCGGTTACAATTACAGACCGTCGCGTTATTACGGGCACGATAATTATAATTTTTTCGATCCTTATTATGACTACTCATATAATTCCTTCTTCTACGATGATTATTATTACCCGTCCTACCCAAGTTATTACCATAGCACTAATTCTAATTACTACCAATATCGAACCGGCTCAGGGTCAGGAACTCCTCAAAATTCTAACGCTGTAAGAAAGTTCAACCGATTAAGACATACCGGTTCTTCATCAGCGCTGAACGGCTCTAATCCTGCTCCATATTATATTCCGCTCATCAAGTCTGTAAAAACAAATGAGAATGAAGGCAGTAAAAGAGCAACTGTTAGAAAATCAAAGAGCAGAGGCACATCAGAGGTAAAAAGCAGATCAAGCTCAAGGAAGAGTAAAGAAGTGAAAAGCAGTGGCAAAAAAACAACTACCGTTAAATCAAGTTCTCATCGAGGCAGGTCGGGTAAAAGCAGATCCATTACAAAAAGTGACTCCGGGGAAAAGAGTAGTTCTACCAAAAAAAGCAGTAAACGGAAATAACTTATCTGTTCCAAACATTGAATTTTGGAAAATAAAATGAAAAAAATAACACTGATAGGAATTATAATGTGTTGGGGAGCAACATCGCTGTTCGCACAGAATATAACCGATGCGCTGCGACCATTCAGAGGTGTAAGCGGTTTAGGCGCGCGGGCTATTGCGTTAGGCGGAGCATATACTTCTATCAGCAACGATTTTACCGCTACCTTTTGGAATCCAGCCGGGCTGGCTCAGATCAGAAAAAACTCAATTTACACTTCCATAGGACATCTTTCTCATGATGCTGATATATCGTTCGGGAGTAATCAGGCTTCGCCGTTAACGGAAAGTTATACACGTCTTGATGGAATAGGCATTGTGTATAAAAGTCCCCTTAGCAGGAACAATATGGTTTGGGCAATTGGGAGGAATACGCTGTTTGTGTTTGATAACAGATTAGCTGTACCAACGGGGGGGGCAGGCGAAAGTCTTAGTATCATTGAAACCGGAGAGATTCATGCCTGGACAGGCGCGGTAGCGGTTGATATATCACCTCGAACATCATTTGGTGTTTCGGTCAACTGGCTTCGGGGGTCGGACGATTATGATTTCAGGGAAAATAGCGGAGAATCGAGCATTTCGGAAAACTTTACCCCTACTTATAATGGGTTTTCGATGATTTTCGGAGGATTGTACAGAAGTGATTACGCAAACTTTGGTATAAGCATAACAGCGCCCACTATTTATAATGTAGATGATTCATGGAATATTTTGGATGTATATGCCGATTCATCTGTCAATTATACCGGTTCCAACGAATACAGACTAATAATGCCATTTAAATTTAATGCGGGAATATCTTCATTTATCGGTAATACTCTGTTGGCAGCGGATATTCATCTGACGGATTACAGTCAGATAGAATTCAGCTCGGAAATCATTGATGAGGGCGTGTCGCTTGACAGCGAAATAAACAGAGCTATATCCTCAGAACTAAGGACAACGGTTGGTTATTCTATCGGACTGGAATATCTTCTGCCCACAACAGATTTGAAGCTGCGACTGGGTTTGGCTAAAGACCCAAGCCCTTATAAAGATGATGACGGCGACGACAGGCTCCTCGTATCTGCAGGATTGAGCGTGTTGTTGGACAAGCAGGTGAAAGTGGATTTAACGTTCGTTAGAACAAGCTGGGAGACAAATTTCAGCAGTGAATTCTTCCCTCAGACGATAAAAGAGGACGCATCCGACAATCGATTCCTTCTGTCGCTCTCATATCGGTATTAAAATATTTTTAGATAATTTTTGACTTATTTCACTTGGGCGATTAAAATGTTAGCCCAAGCAGAAAAATTTATATCAAATAAACAGAAGAGTGAATATGAAGGTGATGATCTGAGGAATTTTCTGGAACGTCTGTTGATAATACTCCTGTAGGAGTGGTTGATAATAGTGTTCTACCTGAAACGTATGCAATCTCAGCGAACTACCCGAACCCGTTCAATCCGACAACTGAAATCAATTATCAGGTGCCGGAAAACGCTAATGTGAAGATTGTAATTTTCAATCTCCTGGGTCAAAAGGTTGCCACGTTGGTCGATGATGAACTGGTGGCGGGTTTCCATTCCACCCAGTTCAATGGTTTGACGGATCGTGGAAGACCGCTGTCATCCGGAATTTATTTCTATAGAATGACAACCGGCGGTTTCAGTAAGACTCAAAAGATGATGTTTCTTAAATAGGGTTACTCATCTGAAATATAAGATTGACTTGAAGGGTCGGCTTTTGCCGACCCTTCATTATTTATAATGCTCATATAATTTACTTGACTACGCAGGGCTGACTGATATATTAGGTAGCAGGAATAAGGGGCACAGACTACTCTAATGGAAAGAAAAATCCGAACTCCGGCAGTTGCAGGGACATTTTATCCCGAGGATGAAAAGGATTTGACTGAGCTTATTCAAAAATGCCTTCCGATTGGCGATATTCCTGAACCTGATAGCGATCTGATTTCGTTGGTGGCTCCTCACGCCGGTATTGTATATTCCGGTCAGGTAGCCGGATTTGCGTATAACTTATTAAAAGATAAGAAAAAACAGAACATTCTAATTCTCGCGCCGAGTCACCACGAATATTTTGCAGGCGGGACGCTTTACGATGGAGACGCCTACGCTACTCCGCTGGGAGAAGTACCTATTAATTCCGATCTGTCACAGAAGATATCAGACAGTTCAAAACATATTAAGTTTTCACCGATAGGGCATGAGAAGGAACATTCGTTAGAAGTTCAGCTGCCTTTCCTGCAAGAGGTACTAAAAAATGATTTTAATATTATTCCTCTTATAATCGGAAATATTAACCTCGATATCGCTTCTGAAATTGCCGAGTCAATCGCGGGCGTAATTTCAGCTGCCGAGGAAGATGTCCTTCTCATAGCGAGTACCGACCTATCTCATTTTCACGATCAGGAAAGAGCCAAAGTTTTGGATAATCGTACGGCTGAGTATCTTGAATCAATGTCAATTGATATGCTCTACAATGAATGTGAAAACGGTAATTGCGAAGCCTGCGGTATCAATCCCCTCGCTGTGGTAATAAAAGCCTCTCAGCTTCTCGGGGCTTCAAATGTAGATATATTGAAGTACGCCACTTCCGGCGACGTCAGCGGAGACTATAAAAGCGTGGTAGGGTATCTCTCAGCGGCGATCAGAGCATAATTCAGATGTTCACCAAAGAACAAAAAGATTTAATGCTGAGTACGGCGCGTGACGTTATTTCGTCATGCGCAAAAAATGAAAATATAAAAGTAAATGATGCTATGATGAATATCAGCGATGAACCGATGGGCGTATTTGTTACCCTGCGGAAAAATGAAGAACTCAGAGGATGCATCGGTTATGTTGAGGGTTATAAACCGCTTTATGAGTCTATTCCTGAAATGTCGGAAGCTGCGGCGACAAGGGATCCACGCTTTGATCCGGTAAAGGAAGATGAAATAGAGGAAATCAGTCTGGAAATATCATTGCTATCCCCGCTTGAGAGGATAGAATCGCCGGAGCAAGTTGAAGTCGGAAAACACGGGATAGTCATTAAAAAGGGCGCTAACAAAGGTTTACTGCTTCCGCAGGTCGCAACAGAAAATAACTGGGATAGTAAGACTTTTCTGGAACATACCTGCCTGAAAGCGAACCTGTTATCCGGTTCCTGGAAGGATGAAGAGACGGAAATTTATGTATTTTCCGCGGAAGTATTCGGCGAAGGTTCTGACGATTAATCTTGCAAATAAAAATGTCGCTCTCATCGGGGCAGGACGAGTGGGACGCTCAATAATGGTATCGCTTGTGGAAGCCGGTTATACTCCTGCCGCTATCATAAGCGGGTCGGTAAATTCAGCGAAGTCGTTGGCTGATAGAGTCGGTACAGATTCATTCGGAACGGGTTACGACATCCTGACAGAGGATACCGACCTGATTATCATAGCCGTTCAGGACGACAGACTCGAAAATGTAGTTGCGAAATTAGCCTCTAATCTAAAATTCCCCCACGAACCTTTGATAGTTCACACATCCGGAATTCAGGAATCAACGATTATGGAATCGCTCTTGCAAAAGGGAGCCGGGATAGCGTCAATACACCCGGCTGCATCGTTCCCGGAAAACAAAATACTCCCGCTCAAAGATGTTCGTTTCGGCGTAGAGGGGGTCAACGCCGAAGAAGCTGTTGAACTGGTGAAGTTTATGGGCGGCATACCATTTATGATTGAGACAGGAAAAAAAGCGCTGTATCATGCAGCGTGCACAGTCGCCAGCGGCTATCTCAACACACTTCTAACAGTTTCAGAGGAGCTTATGGTGCGAGCCGGAGTGGATTCACCGAAAAGCATTATCAGCGATTTAGCGAAAACGGCTTTAAATGGTTGGGACGAAACGGGATTTGCGGCAATAACAGGTTCAATTGCCCGAGGTGATGTGGATTCTGTCCGTAAGCATATCGGTTCTTTGGACAAAAACGATAAGAATCGGGCTGTTTACATGGAGCTTGCGCTTAAAACAATTGAATTATGTGAAGGAGAAGGACTAATAGATGAACAAACATCCCTTAATATGAAGGGTAATTTAATCCCGGTCACGCCTTGAAACATACTAAATATCTTGAATTTTTACTCTGATGTTCCTACATTTCCACGTCTATGACCGAACTTTTAATGGCCGGAAGCGTAACAGAAATACGCATGAACAGTAAATAAGGAAAAGAAAATAAAGTGTTTCCAATATTATTTAAATTAGGACCTCTTCAGGTAACAAGTTTTGGATTTATGATGGCTGTAGCATTCCTTGTCTGTGCCTGGATCCTGCGGAAAGAACTTGCCCGAAACAAGTTAGATTCTGATTTATCTTATGAACTTATTATGGCAGCGGCTATCGGCGGAGTTATAGGATCAAAAATAAATTTCCTTCTCACTCACCTTGACGCGGTGGCGATTGATCCGTTCGGTATGATATTTTCAGGAGCGGGTTTGGTCTGGTATGGCGGACTTATCGGCGGCACGTTTGCAGTTATGTTTTGGGCAAAAAAACACGGTCTTTCCGTTGGTTTCACGGCGGGTCTTATGGCTCCGTTGATGGCGCTCGGACAGGGAATCGGAAGAATCGGCTGTTTCCTCGTGGGAGACGATTGGGGAAAGGCGTCCTCGGTTCCGTGGGCTATGTCATTTCCAAATGGGATTGATCCTGTGAATTATCCGGTGCACCCGACTCAGCTATACGAGATGACAGCTCTATTCGTTATTTTTGGAGTTATGTGGGTAAACAGAAAAAAAATTCAGACTGTCTGGATGCCTTTCTGGCTATATCTTGTTTTATCCGGAATTCAGCGGTTCATCATCGAATTTTACAGGAAAAACACTCCTGTGATGGGGAGTTTTACGCTTGCTCAAGTTACAAGCGTGATTCTTATTATAATCGGAGGATATTCGATTTATAAAATTTATGCAGATAAAGCGCCGAAAAGAGCTGCCGCAAAACAAAATTAGTGGGCAAATATTTTCAATTCTTTAATTCTTTAACATGGAGAACCGATACCGTCAACAGTTACAGGTAATGTGCTGATTTTTATTAACCTGAAATATTGAAAACGGAGGAAGTTCCGATTGTTACAATGTTCATAAAAACAGTGTTCCTCTTATTCGCTGTGTTTCTTACAACTTCGAATCTTTCCGCTCAATCGCACTGGCAAATGACCGGAGAACTGATAATTAAGGGGCTTGACTACGGAACAAAGCTATCCCGGATCGTTCATTCGTCTTCAGGCATTATATACGCTCTCGACAGTGAAGGTAACAGACTCCTTAAAATATCAAGCGATGGAGAACTGCAGAACTGGATTGGCGGATTTGGATGGAGCGATGAGCAATTCGACCTTCCTTCGGATATTTGGGTTACCGGGCTTGATATTTTTATAGCCGACCAGAATAATCACAGGATTCAGCGATACGATATCGAACTGAATTTTATCTCTTCACTTGAAGGCGTTTCGGAAGAAACAGGTATAATAGATTTTGAATATCCGACCGCTGTTGCTCAATCAAGCAGAGGTGACTTTTACGTTGCCGATCCGGTTAACGGGCAGCTGCTCAAATATTCAAGCGAAGGTGACTTTCTACTTAAATTCGGAGGATTGGGTTACAGCGAAGGCAGGTTGATTGAGCCTGTGAGCATCGGCATAACCGGCAATGAAACAGTCGTAGTCGCTGACAGGGAAAGAAACCTGATTATATTGTTCGACGAATTTGGCAATTACATCAATTCCGCGGGAGAAGGTTTGTTTTCGGATATTCTTGCCGTTGCAATTACTAAGGCAAATCAAATAGTCGTTCTTGACGGTGACAGTAAAATTATTTATCTGTTTTCAGAAAATATGAATGAATATTCTGTTATTGATATTTCAGAAGTGTCGGATAGGTTTGTCCAACCGGTCGATATCAGCGTGATAAATGAAAAAATCTTCATATTGGATTCGGATACTCAAACTCTATTACAATTCGAATTACGATGAGAAATCAGATCCGAATTATTAGTCTTTTGATATTCAGTTGGATTATTTCAACCGGATTTCAATCAACCATTCTCGCTCAATCAACTGATATAATTACCAATTATTCTCTTCTGAATAGAGTTTTCGACTTAACTATTTATCCGACTGTTAAAGTATTTCCTCTCCCGAATAAAAATATCGAACCTGAATCTGAATCAGTGATTTCAAAAAGCGATACGCTTCAAAGAGACCTGAATTATCAAATAGATTATGTTAAAGGGATAATCACATTCAGAGAGGTGTGGGCGGATACAACTCAGCTGACTATATCTTATACGATTCTGCAACCGTTTGAGACTATCAGTGAACGGTTATTTGACGGTCCCATTCTCCTTGATGAGGAAACTGATTCAACCCCGATAACGAAATCGAGGACTCTGTCAGGTGGAAAACGGTTTAGCCTTTTTGAAGAGGAAAAAATAAGATCACGAGGGTCATTGGTAAGAGGGCTGAAAATAGGGAGCAGCGAAGGTCTGTCACTGAACTCGGGGTTACGACTACAGCTCAATGGGGAAGTGGCGGAGGGTGTGATGCTCGTGGCATCTATGACGGATCAAAATACGCCCTTTCAACCTTCGGGAAATACACAATCGCTGAAGGAAATAGATAAAATATCTATCGGATTGAGCGGTAGTAATTTTAATATGATTCTTGGAGACATAGAGGTCGATTATCGAGAGACTAATTTCGCTAATTACCGAAGAAAATTGCAGGGAGGAAAAGGCAGCGCTAAAATCGGTTCGTCCGAAATCAGCTTTGCCGGGGCAGTCAGTCGCGGCAAGTTTCGCACGGCATCATTTATCGGAATAGAGGGCAATCAAGGGCCATATAGGCTCACAGGCGATGACGGGTCAATTAATGTGTTTGTTATAGCCGGTTCTGAAAAGGTATATATAGACGGTGAACGGATGGTGAGGGGTGAGACGAACGATTATGTTATTGATTACAGCAATTCAGAATTAAAATTTACTCCTTACAGGATAATCACTTCCGACTCGCGGATAACGGTGGATTATGAGTTCTCTGACCGCAGCTATAACAGGAGCGTGATAGCATCCTCCGTTTCGACCATATTGTCTGATGGAAAAGTTAAATTCGGTGGAAGATTCATCCGTGAATCAGATGATCGGAATCAGCCTATCGGAATTGATTTTAACTCAAATGAAATAAATGCGTTATCGTTGTCCGGAGACGGGAACGCCTTTGCTGACGGCGGAGTCCATGTCGGAGCGGGTATGGGAGCATATAATAAGGTATTCAATTCTGACAGTGGAGATTCGGTGTTTTCTTTTGTCGGAAAGGAAGCTGATGGTTCTTTCATCGGGGAATGGGCGGTACTTTTCACTCAAGTAGGAGAAGGAAAGGGGGATTACGATAATCGAATAGGTGATTCACTGTTTGTCACGGCTGACGGTAACTTATTTTTCGATTTCGTCGGAGCGGGAAATGGTTCATTCATCGCGAAGAAACTGTTAAAAACCCCGCTGTCTCAATCAATATTCAGTTTTGATATGTCACTGCATCCTACGAAAAACTTAAAGATCGAAACGGAAATCGGGTTGAGTGAGCAAGACAGAAATACATTTTCTTCAATTGGGGATGGAGATAACAGCGGTAGCGCATTTCTCGTGAAAAGTGAATACAGCTCAACTGAGAATAATAAAATCGGCATAATAGTTGATGGTTATTTCAGAAGAATTGAGAAAGATTTCAGTCGTATTGGCAGAATAGACGAAATTGAATTTGACAGAAAATGGAATATTCCGGGCGGGTTTAGTGGTACAGAGACGATTATGGAAACCGGAGCAAAATTATTAAGTAAAAACGGGGTAGAAGTATATGGCAAAGTCGGAAATCTTGAAATTAAAAACAGATGGAATTCGAATAGAATTGAATTAGGCTCAAAAGGAGATTTCTCCACATTTGGTAATTATTATCTTAATCAGGAAAGCCTTTCATCCAATAGTATTGGTGACTCCTCGAAAAGCGATTGGATAAGAAGAAAGGGCAGATTGGAAAAACGGATTAGCTCATTCTCTCCATATGCGGGATTTGAATTTGAAGACAAAAAAGATTCCGACAGTCTCATGACTGGTTTCAAATTCACCGAATCATTCGTAGGGATAAAAGCGGAAAAAATCGGTGCGCTGAATGCTTTCATCGAATATCGCGAGCGCAATGATGAATCGTTTTTAGATAATATTCTTCAGCCACGCTCCAATGCGATCTCAAAAACTCTCGGCTTTGAAATTCCGTCAAATAAAACATTCTCTTCATCGGTAAGATTTTCACGTCGGACGAGAAGTTTTAAAGGAGAATTCAAATCTATTCAGTCGGCTTCGAAATCTAATCTTATCGCCATACGAACCAATCTGCATCCGTTCAATGGGGCATTTAGACTAACTACGGATTATCGGGCTGCTAACGAATTAATATCCGGGCAGGAGAGAGTTTACTTGCGAGTGGAGGAAGGTAGGGGGAATTTCCGTTTCGATGAAGATGTGAATGAGTATGTACCTGACGAAACGGGAGATTTCGTATTAAGGACAAGACAAACGGACATCTATGAGCCTGTTACCGACCTGAGACTTAGCATTCGAATGATGATTTCCCCGAAAAGAATGAAGAGCAGGCGTGGAAGGAAAAGTAAAAGAGGGTTTTGGCAGCAGTTTTCTTCAAGAACGTTTATAAGGATCGACGAAAAATCCAGAGAAACAGATACTGCTTCACTGTTCCTCTTCAAAAATTCCTTTTTTAGAAATAGTGTCACTACCATCAGAGGAAATCTTACTTTTGAGGAAGATTTGACTCTCTTAGAAAAAAGAGATGGAAGTTCACTGCGGCTGAGATACCGGTATTTTGAAGAGATGAACAATCAATTTGTTTCGGGAGGCGAGGAGCAGCTAACAAGGGAGACTTCTTTCAGATGGAAGAAAACAATATCACCATCAACGCGCTATGAATTTGAAGGGAATCATCAATCAACTCTAAAAAATTTCACGTCTTTTGCGCGAAGAAGCAGAAAAATCAACTCCAACGAGCTGAGCCTGAATCTGTCGCACCTTCCGAGCTCCAAGATAGAATTTGGCTCCAAAATCAAATATGGATGGGATACGGACTCAAAACAATCTTCGGATTTAAAGGCGACGCTGAGGGAAATCGAGTTACGGAATAATTATTTTCTGAAGAAAAGAGGTATGGTCAGATTACTTTTTGGATGGGCGCATGTAAACGTATCCCCCAATGGTACACCGATAACGTTTGAAATGGCAAACGGCTTTAAGGAAGGCGACAATTTCAGATGGAGCATCGGTGTCGATTATCGCATTGGGAGCAACCTTAACGCAATGTTGACTTACGAAGGCAAGAACGAATCGTTTCGGGATACAAGACATATAGGCAGAGCAGAGGTGCGGGCATGGTTCTAATCAGAATTTTAATTTTATGTCTGCTTATTGTGGGAAACATATCCCTCAGCGTAGCAAATGAAATCCGGTTAGAGTATTCAGGCGTAAAAGCTGCGGATGCTAAAGAAATTGAAAAGTTATTGGAGTCTGCGACTTTAGAAAATGCTAAAGCCGCCGCTGATCGGATATTGAATTATTACGCAGAAATGGGTTATTACTCAGCGCGGATAGATACGTTAGAGCTATCCCAACAGGAAGATACGACATTTATTAAGTTAGTGATAAGCGAAGGCCCGCTTTACAGAGTCGGCGACTCAAGCGTACTGAATGATTCAGATATAGTTCTTAAGAATATCCCGAACAGAAAAGGAGAGCCGATTAATTTAGATTTAGTTCGCCTTGACGCTAAAGATATTATTTCCACGCTGGCGGACGAAGGCCGTCCGCACTCAATTGTGGAAGTAAATTCCGTCATCGTTAATTCAGGGAGTGACTCTAAGATAAATTTCGAATTCAATGTGATGACAGGTGAAGCGGTGACTCTGGATACGGCTATTTTCCGCGGGAATAAGACCACTCAGCCGCGATTCCTGATGAGAGAAATGAGATTCAGAAAAAACGAATTATACTCCAAAACGACTGTTAACCGTCAGCTTGCGCTGCTAAACAGACTCGGATACATTTCAGAAGCGGAACAAATCGGGATTGGAAGACAGAAGAACGGCAGTGACGCTTTAGTTGTGGAACTAAACGAATCCAATGCTAACAGACTGAACGGCATAATCGGGTTTATCCCCGAAGACCAAAGCGGACAGGGGGGATTTATTACAGGTTTATTGGAATTTAAATTCGGGAATATATTCGGCAGCGGGCGAGAGCTTAATGCGTATTGGGAAAAAATTGATAGGAACAGTGAAGAGATAAAATTGAGTTACGACGAACCTTACCCATTTGGCTATCCCATAAAACCCGGGATCTCTTTCGCCCAGTTAGTGCAGGATTCCTCCTACATTAAACGCGATTTGGAGCTGAGAATTAAAATTCCTTTAACATTCAATCTGGGTGTTTTTGCAAGCGCAGCTCGTGAGAAGGTAAATGCGCGTGAATTCGGGAGAAGAGAATTAGGATTAACTGATTATTCCGCGCTGAGCGTAACAGGCGGATTCCATTTTGATGACCGTGATTTTATTTTTAATCCGATGAGTGGAGTATATTATGAAACCAGTATCACCCGGACAAGCAGAAAGGAAGCAGGGATAGGAAGAATAACGGGCAGAAGATTCGGGATTCGCGCCGAGTATTACCAAAAGTTCAGTAAAAGAAGCCTGCTTGCAATCATTATAAACGGATATGATTCAAGGTATAACAACAGTTCTGTACCATTTGCTGAACTTTATCGTGTGGGTGGCGCAAGCACTCTCAGAGGTTATAGAGAAGACCAATTCAGAGGCGCTCAAGTGGCGTGGACCAATATTGAATATCGCGTTATCACCGGTAAGTTATCGAGAATGTTCATTTTCGGAGATGCAGGATTTATTTCGGGGACCCCGAATGGGAGAGATGAAAGTAAACTATCCTACGGCGCCGGGATTCGGCTTACGACTGCTATCGGTCAAATCGGTATAGATTATGGTATTGGCGCGGATGATACGTTTTCAAACGGTAAAGTGCATCTCAGTTTGAACGGCGTTTTTTAAATCCCTAATTTCTCGCAGTTCAGAATCACTTCATCGCAAATTAAATCAACATCATCATCAGACAGTTCAGGATATAACGGAAGTGACAGAACTTCACCACTGCATTTCTCCGAAACGGGAAAGTCCCCGTTTTTATAACCCAAATATTGGAACGACGGCTGAAGATGTAACGGAATAGGATAGTGTATTGCTGTGGCGATTTCCGAATCTGCCAGCGCTTTCGCCAGCTCATCTCTTTTTGATGTTCTAATTACATATTGATGCCAAGCGTGTTTTCTGCCGTTTGCTTCCGATGGTAATTTTAATCCTGTTACGGCAAGTTTTTCGTTAAAGTGGCTTGCTATATCCCTAATTCGCGCAGTCCACTCAGAGAGATATTTAAGCTTTACGCTCAAAATAGCTGCCTGAATTGAATCCAATCTGTAATTATAGCCTACTATTTTATGTTCATATTTCGTATCCTGCCCGTGATTCGAGATAAGCCTGAGCTTTTGATTCAATTCCATATTATTTGTAACGCAAGCGCCGGCATCACCCATCGCCCCGAGATTCTTGCCGGGGTAAAAGCTGAATGTGCCTATATCTCCCAGAGTTCCTGCCTGTTTATCAAAATAAGTAGCGCCATGAGCTTGAGCCGCATCCTCAATAACATATAGTCCGTGTTTCTCGGCAATTTCCATTATGGGATTCATATCCGCCATTTGTCCATAAAGATGAACAGGCATTATTGCCTTAGTTTTGTTTGTGATTTTTTCTTCGATCAAAGAAGGATCAATGTTGAAAGATTCTTCTTCGATATCAACCAAAACGGGTTTAGCGCCAGTCGGATAGATGGTTTCAATTGTAGCTGCAAATGTGAATGGAACGGTGATCACCTCATCATCTCTGCCTATATCCAAAGCAATTAAAGCGGAATGAAGCGCCGCCGTCCCCGAAGCCATTCCAATTGAATATTTCGCACCCGCAAATTCGGCGAATTGTTCTTCAAAATCTGAAACCTTTTGACCCATAATAAACTGGCTGTTGTCAATAACTTCTTTAATCACAGCATCTATTTCCGATCTGATTTTTTCATGCTGTTTTTTCAAATCCGCCATATTTATTTTCATTCAGCTGCCTATTAGTTAATTATGAAAATTATTACCCATAATCTAAAGATTCCTTATTGAAATTCATAGCTGTCATCAGTAGATTTTTGAACGTTTTGATTACCTTCGTACTTAAACGGAAGCAGTCAGGATAAACACTAAACAAAAGTAGATAATTGAAAATTCTAATTACAGGCGCTGCGGGTTTTATAGGTTCGCATCTTTCGGAAAATCTTCTCAACGAGGGTCATCAAATAGTCGGTTTCGATAATTTTGACCCGTTTTATGACAGAGCTGTCAAAGAACACAATTTAGAGAAGTCGCTTTCAAATGAATTATTCACTTTAATTGAAGGAGATTTAAACAATTCGGGGGATATGAAAAATCTTTTTTCCGGTCAAGAATATGATGTGGTTATCCACCTCGCAGCAAAAGCCGGAGTGAGACCTTCTATCGAAAATCCGTTGGATTATACAAAAGTGAACATAAACGGAACTCAAAATTTATTGGAAATGATGAAAAGTGAAGGTCTCAAGAGGTTGGTATTCGCTTCATCATCTTCCGTCTATGGAAATTCAAAGGACGTTCCATATAATGAGGAAATGAATGTGAACAATCCAATATCGCCGTATGCCGCAACGAAAGTGGCTGCGGAAGTCCTATGCTACACCTACTGGCAACTGTTCGGTATTTCCGTCACATGTCTGAGGTTTTTTACCGTCTATGGTCCGCGTCAGCGTCCGGAGATGGCTATAGCGAAGTTTATCAGAAAAGCCTACAATGGCGAATCAATAAGCGTTTTTGGCGACGGCAGATCGTCAAGGGATTTCACTTATATAGATGACATAATTCAAGGTGTTGTTTCAGCGGTTCATAAGGATTTAGGATATGAGATTATCAATCTTGGAGAGTCAACGACAATAGAATTGAATTCTCTCATTGCTCTTATCGAGAAATTAACCGGTAAAGAGGTGAAAAAAGATTATCTTGAAATGCAGCCGGGAGATGTTTTCACTACATATGCTGATATTAGTAAAGCAAAAAAGCTGCTGAATTACAATCCCACCACTAATATGGAAGAGGGAATATCAAAATATATCCAATGGTTGGAAAAACACTCTACCTAATATTCCACTTTCAGAGAAGTTTTATAATTGAGTCGGCGAATTCAGTCAGAGACGCTTCACCACCTAAATTTTCAGGCTTAATCCCCTCAGCGAGACTTAATGAAATTGCTTTGCGAATAGAATCAGCTGCAACATTTTCCTCAAGGTAACTGAGCATAGCAATAGCAGCCATCAACAATGGCAACGGGTTAGCCTTTTCTTTCGATTCTATTTCCATGCTGCCGCCTACCATCGCTTCATATATACGTAAGCCATCCCCGATATTAACGCCGTAAACAGCGCTGTTTCCGCCTACCATTCCTGTTATCAAATCAGATACAATATCGCCGTAAAGATTCCCCATTAGAAGTACGTCAAAGTTTTCCGGATTCATTACGAGATTCATACAACACGCATCAATAATGAGCGTGTTATGCTCAATATCAGGATAATCTTCAGCAATTTCATTTGCGGTGTCCATAAATAATCCATCCGACAACTTCATAATGTTTGCTTTATGGACAGTAGTTATCTTTTTTCTGTTGTTCTTCATGGCATATTCGAAAGTGAAACGAGCGATTTCCTCTGAAGCGTCTTTTGTAACGACTTTTATCATTTCAACAATATCAGGTGAAACATTATGTTCTATACCGGAATATTCTCCCTGAGTATTTTGTCTGACTACAACAATATCAATATCATCGTAGCGGCTTCCGATTCCCGGAAAATTCCTGAACGGTCTTAAATTGGCAAATAAATCAAGCGATTTCCGTAATGTAATTACCGGGAGTTCGGATGTGGAGTTCGGTATATGATTAATAATCCCTTTCAGGGCGACCTTATTTCGTTTTACAGAATCCAGAAGCTCCTGCGGAATGGCAGTGCCTTGGGTCGCTAAGGTTTTTTCTCCGGACTCCTGCCAGTCCCACTTGATTTTTGCCCCTGAAGAATCAACGATTCTCATAACTTCTTTTGCGATTTCCGGTCCTACAGAGTCGCCGGGTATCAGTGTGACGGTTCTACTCATAAATTCTCTATTATCGCTTCGGTAAACTCAATCGTTCCTGCATTCCCGCCTAAATCCTTGGTGATGGATTTACCTTCTTCAAGAACTTTATTTACGGCGAGCTTAATCCGTTCTGCCGCTGATTTTTCGCCTATGTATTCAAGCATTAAAACCGTTGATAAGATTGCCGCAAGAGGATTTGACATATCCTTTCCCGCAATATCGGGCGCGCTGCCGTGGACAGGCTCGAATACTGCGTACTGACTCCCGATATTTGCTCCGGGAACTACACCTAATCCACCTACCAATCCGCTGGCGAGGTCACTGATTATGTCGCCATATAGATTTCCCATCACCAGAACATCGAACTCTGTAGGGTCCATCACAAGCCGCTTTGCAAGTGTGTCTATAGGGATTTCCTCATAGCCGATAAATGGATAGTGTTCAGAAACCTTTCTTACTTCCTCAAGAAATAAACCATCGGATTTCGGCATTACTGAAGCTTTATGTACGGAAGTGACTTTTCTTCTTCCATGCTGTCGGCAGTAATCGAACGCATATCTTGCAATCCTGTTGCACGCTTTACGAGACATAATCTTCAGGCTGGTCACCACTCCCGGAACAACACTGTGTTCCAATCCCGAGTAAAGACCTTCCGTATTCTCCCGAACTACCACCAAATCCACATTGGAAAAGCGGGTTTTAATTCCGGGTAAATTAACTACCGGTCTGACACAGGCGTATAAATCCAACTTTTGCCTGAGCGATACGTTGGCGGAGCGAAATCCTTTTCCCACAGGAGTTGTAACAGGACCTTTGAGCGCTACTTTGGTGTTTTTAATGGCGTCAATAGTCACATCTGGAACGGGTTCTCCCTGTTTTTCTATTGCCTCCTGACCGGCTAATGCCTTATCCCATTTGATTTCCACACCTGCAGCATCAAGAATTTTAACCGCGGCTCCGATTACCTCCGGTCCGATTCCGTCTCCTTCCAAAAGAGTGATATGGTACTTCATTCATTTTCCTGAATATGAAGAGTCTTTAAATTTGTCAATAATTTTTCCGGTAACCGCATAGGTTTTTTTGATTCGAGGCTGACACATACGTGATGAGTATATCCCTCACTGACGATATTTCCATCCACCTCCATTGAATATGCGATCTTGAAAGAGGACTTTCCAATCTTGTCAGTTCCCATGTTGATGTTAAGCGTATCATCAAACTTGACAGGAGCGATGAATTTAAGTTTGCATTCAACCAACATTAAACCTATCCCCATTTCCATTACCTTTTTATATGGGAAGTCCACCGACCTTAAAAGTTCTACTCTTCCTTTTTCGCAATAATAGAAGTAGTTGGAATGATGCAGCACATCGTGAAGATCTACGTCTCGAAAGGCGATCCGGAAATCTACCTTGAAAGGATATTTCATCCGAGAATCCCCGCTACAATCAACAAATCATAAAAACTATGTGTATAGGCTGTTATTCCGTAACCTCTGGTAACATATAAAATTGAAAGTACCAAGCCGCCGATAAACCGGAAAACGAATGTTTGCAGCAAAAACGGCTCTCCGAATATTCCCACATAATGAAAACCGGAGAAAATCAGAGACGATATTATCACGGCCAATCCAAGAGATGTAATTCGTTTTAGCCCGACGACTTTACTGAATATCAGTGCAAATAGGCTGATCAGAACTACTCTAAAAAGAAATTCCTCATAAACACCTGCTCCCAGCGATAGCACCAACTGATGTTTCCAACTAAACGAAGTCGGGACTTGAAGAATGATTTTGGTAATATTTCCAACTATGAAACCAAAGAGGACGGCATAAATAAGGCTTTCTCCAAGCATTATGAAAAGAAAACGATAATTAAGATTAAATTCTTTATCCTTCATTTCACGATAAAAGAGAGCGATTAGGATTATTAGGACAAGGATACTGAGACCGTAAAAACCCGCCATTCCGAAAAGACTTAAAATCTGTTTTGTAACAACATCCGCGCCATTTCTAAGCCCTTCTATGTCAGATTTATTAAGCACGAAAGCGGCGAGTTCATAAGTCATTATGAGCGGCACAACGAAGAGAAAAGAATAAAATGTCGACTTAGAGGAATTATAATAATCCTTTAACGCTTCGATCTTTTCTATGTCGGTAAAATATTTTATCACGCGGTTGTCCGGGCTTTTGAGCTGTTAATCATCTAATTGTAGTACGGCAATAAATGCTTCCTGAGGTACTTCAACATTACCCACCCGCTTCATCCTCTTTTTCCCCTTTTTCTGTTTTTCGAGGAGTTTACGCTTACGGGTGATATCGCCGCCGTAGCACTTAGCAGTTACATTTTTCCGCAATGCGCTTACGGTTTCGCGGGCGATGATTTTCCCTCCGATTGCCGCCTGAATAGCAATCGCAAACATCTGTCTTGGAATTATTTTCTTAAGTTTCTCTGTGACGCGCCTACCCCAATCGTACGCTTTATCTTTGTGGACAATAATTGAAAAAGCGTCTATTCGGTCGCCATTGATGAGAATATCAAGTCTCGTGAGCTTTCCTTCCCGGTAACCGATAAATTCATAATCAAGGGAAGCATATCCTTTGCTGATGGATTTAAGTTTGTCATAAAAATCGAAGAGGACTTCCATAAATGGAAGTTCGTAAATTATTTCAGCACGATTCGCATCTAAATATTCTGTAGTTTTGTAAACGCCTCTTTTGTCCTGAGCCAGCTTCATAATACCGCCGATATATTCTGTGGGAGTGATAATGGCAGCCCTGATAAACGGTTCTTCCAACTTATCTATTTCCCCGAATGGAGGGAGCTTCACCGGGTTATCAATTTCAATGGATTGCCCGTTATGCAGTGTGGCGCGATATTTTACGTTTGGAACAGTGGCGATAATATCCATTTCAAATTCTCTTGAAAGACGTTCCTGAACTATTTCCATATGCAGCATTCCCAGATAGCCGCATCGAAACCCAAAACCCAATGCCTCTGAAGATTCCGGTTCAAAAGAAATAGATGCGTCATTAAGCTTAAGTTTTTCCAAAGATGTTCTAAGGCGACTGTAATCTTCGCTGTCAATAGGAAACATTCCGCTGAAAACCATCGGTTTGGATTCCTCATATCCGAGGAGTGGCTCAGCCGCCGGATTAATCATTGAGGTAATTGTATCACCGACTTTCGTGTCCTTTATCTCTTTCGCGCCTGATATGAGGTAACCCACATCTCCCGCTGAGAGCTCTTTTTTCTTCAATCGTTTCATACGAAGAATGCCTATTTCATTCGCTTCAAAGGAGTTTCCGGAGGAGAAAAATTTTATCTTCTCACCTTCTTTGATTTTCCCGTCAAAAACGCGTATATATGCCACTGCGCCTCGGTATTTGTCGAAAGTTGAATCGAATATCAATGCCCTAAACGGTATTGAAGTGTCAGACGCGGGTGGTGGTATTAACTCTATGATAGCTTCAAGAATCTCGCTCACGCCTTCACCGGTTTTAGCGCTGATTAGAAAAATTTCTTCTTCTTTACAACCGAGTAGCTCCATTAACTGCGTTCGCGCGGCTTCTAATTGTTTTGCTCCCAAATCAATCTTATTAATCACAGGTATTATCTTCAAGCCGCCGTCAACAGCAAGGTAAGCGTTACTGACAGTTTGAGCCTCAACTCCTTGAGCAGCGTCAACTAACAGGAGAGCTCCTTCGCAAGCAGCAAGGCTTCGACTCACCTCATAGGAAAAATCCACATGTCCGGGTGTGTCAATTAGGTTGTAGATGTATTTAGTGCCGTCTTTCGAGGTGTAATCCATAGTGATTGCGTGGGCTTTGATGGTTATACCGCGTTCTCTTTCAATGTCCATATCATCAAGAACCTGATTCATCATTTCCTTATCGTCCAATGTACCTGTCAGCTCAAGAAACCGGTCAGCTAAAGTCGATTTCCCATGGTCGATATGCGCAATGATGCAAAAATTTCTTATGTTAATGCTATTCAAATAGAATTCCTTTTAAAGCCTGTTAATATTAACGTCTGCTGACTCAGAAGTCAAAGGCAATGTGCGGTAATTAGCTGAGTATAATGTACGTTATTTTTCTTTGAAAAGCAGTTTGATAGGTACGCCGTTAAAACCGAATTCTTCACGCAGACGAGATTCCAGGAACCGCTTATAATTGTCTTTGATGCCTTTCGGTTCATTCGTAAACAGCACAAAAGTCGGCATTGTTGATTTCGATTGATTTATGAACGAAATCTTGACAAACCGGCTCCGATAACTTGGCGGTGCGGTTTCTTCAACAACAGATTTAAGCCAATCAACTAACAAAGCTGTCTTGATTCTTTTCTGTGATTCTTTGTGGACGGTTGAGACTGAATCCAAAACACTGAATATTTTTTGTTTTTTTAGAGCAGAAATAAATATAATGGGATAGTTCACGAGCTGGGGTAGAGTGTCATAAAATTCACGACGCCAATTTTTTTGAGTATGTGTATCCAACTTAATCAGATCCCATTTATTTACCGCGCAAATGAGACATTTATTGTTTTCCCAAGCCTCGTTAATAATATGCACGTCTTGTTTATCCATCCCTCGCGTGGCGTCAATCATTGCTACGATTACGTCAGCCCGTGCCATCGCTCTCCGGGCTCTGACGGTACTGTAAAATTCCACTCCGTCCGTGATCTTCGATCTTCTGCGTATTCCGGCTGTATCTATGAGCGTAAATTTCTTCTCATCATACAGCAATAAGCTGTCAGCGCTGTCTCTTGTTGTTCCGGGAATGTCAGTAACTATCTGTCTCTCTTCGTTCAGAAGACCGTTCACGAGAGAGGATTTTCCCACATTAGGAACCCCAACGACCGCGATATTAATTCCGCTTTCCTTGTCAGAAGATTCTTCTTTCTCTTTCGGGAAATGACTGATTATTACGTCTAACAGATCGCCTGTTTTTCTTCCCGACTCTGCCGAGACGGCGTATGGTTCGCCAAGCCCGAGTTTCATAAATTCATATAAAGTAGATTCTCGTTTATTATCGTCTGCTTTATTTGCCACCAGAATAACTTTTTTGGATTGCCTCCGCATCAGACGAGCCAGGTCATCGTCACCGGCAGTAATCCCGGTGGTAACGTCAACTACAAAGATGATTAATTCGGATTGTTCAAGGGCAGACTCTGCTTGCTCCCTCACAGAGACGAGCAGCTTGTCATCGGACCGGGAGTCGTATCCTCCCGTGTCTATGAGAATGAAATCCTGTCCGGACCATGAAGCCTCCGCATATTTTCTGTCTCTTGTCACTCCTTCCATAGGATCAACTATTGCGTCACGCCTACCTATAATTCTGTTGAAGAGAGTGGATTTCCCAACATTGGGTCTGCCTACTATTGAGACAATTGGCAGTGTGCCGGTCATAAATTTATCCTAAAAGAAAAGCGTTTGGAAATCATCGTTAAAAACTCTGACAGGCGAAGTGATAACACGCGAAATATCTTCCGGGCGAATGTTATCTAAAAGATAACCGTCCGTATTTAAAACCCGCGGAGGGAGGAAGACTTCGCCGATCGGCGGCTCTGACTGAAGTGATTTGATAATATCCTGCCCCGAAAGGAGTCCGGCTACTGTGACCGATTCACCGAGGAATTCGTTTTTAACTACATTTAATTTTACGTCTAAATTTCCGATAGCCTTCAGGGATGGAATCAGATGTTCGCCCAGCACAACCGCTGCGCCCACGCCCGTGACAATTGTAATTTCTCTGGGTTCATCAAGGTGCGTGGGAAACTCTTTTTTATCATTTTCAAGAGTGGTAAGAAAATCACGAACAAGACCGATTCCGTTTTCCATCTGTGGGAATTCGTCGTAGTATTCAGTGGGCGGAAGAGTTTCACCGCTCATTATAAACCATTCGTCTGCTAAATATACAAATCGTTTTCCGTCACTGCGTGGGTACTTTTCGTCCCATAAAGCGGCGTTTTTGATGAATTCACGCGCATATTCGGGGGTAATATCGTCTATTTCGGTAAGTCCCGCGCGAAACTTCGTAAGACCAACGGGAACGACAGCCATAGAACGGACGTTTTTTCTGAATTGCCAAATATCCGCGATAGTTTTTTCTAATATTTCGCCGTCATTCATTTTCGGGCAGAGGACTACCTGCGAGTGCATCGCAATGTTATTGTCGTTGAGATAAGCGATTTTTTCGAGGATATTGTCGTCAAAATCAATCCCCAACATAAATTTCCTTGCTTCCGAGTCTGTTACATGGACTGAAATATAAATAGGACTAAGCCGTTGTCGGACTATTCGTTCGAGTTCTTTCCAAGATGTATTCGTGAGTGTAACAAAGTTTCCATGAAGGAAAGAAAGCCTGTAATCGCCATCCCGGAAATAGAGCGAGAGTCTCATTCCGGCAGGCAATTGATCCACATAACAAAATACGCATTTATTGCAGCAGGATTTATACTGTTTGGGAACAAAAGATATTCCCAAATCTTCATCAGGCTCTTTATCTATCTCAAAAGCAATTTCCTCGCCGGAACGCTTCACTACCACGTCAACCGAATCATCGGTGGCGAGAAACCGATAATCAATTATATCATTGACTCCACAACCGTTAAGGCTGATAAGCTTATCGCCCGGTTCGATGCCTTGTTCGGATGCGATACTTCCGTTTTCAATATCTTTTATCTCTAACATAAAATTTTATCTTTCACTTTTTATACAGCCTGTGAATGTAATTAAATTGTACAGATAATAGCAATCGAAATTTCAAAAATAACTTATTCGTGTATCGGGTTAGGGCTTTCCTGTCCAGCCAAAGGCGGCTGCGTGATGACGAAGCAATCTGTTCTACTGTCGTATATTCTGTCTTGTAGCTTTTTGCTATATTTATTATATTTAAGAGCTTATATAAGCATGGATGGATGAAAAACAGAATGAAAAAAGGGAAAAGAGATTAAAATGGGCTTAACGTTAGCTGAAAAAATTATAAATGAGCATATAGTAGAGGGAGAGCCTGTGAAGGGTTCTCAGATCGGTCTGAAGATCGACCAGACCCTGACTCAGGACGCAACCGGGACAATGGCGTATCTGCAATTCGAAGCGATGGGGCTTGATAGGGTGAAAACGGAATTATCCGTCAGTTATGTGGATCACAATATGCTGCAAACGGATTTCAGAAACGCCGACGACCACGCGTACCTGAAATCCGTAGCGCAAAAATACGGCATATATTTCTCTAAACCGGGCAACGGTATTTGTCATCAGGTGCATCGGGAGCGGTTTGGAATACCGGGCAAAACCTTATTGGGAAGCGATTCGCATACTCCCACAGGTGGCGGTCTCGGAATGATATCCATAGGCGCCGGTGGTCTTGACGTTGCCGTAGCAATGGGAGGAGGTCCGTTTTTTCTCACCTATCCTCAGATATTAGGCATAAAATTAACCGGCGAACTAAAGCCTTATGTAAACGCCAAGAACGTTATTTTTAAGCTGTTAGAGATTTTAACGGTCAAAGGCGGAGTTGGAAAGGTGTTGGAATATTTCGGGCCCGGAGTGAAAGCACTCTCGGCGGGTGACCGGTTCGCAATTAGTAATATGGGTACGGAAGTCGGAGCCACAACTTCTATCTTCCCGTCTGATGAAAATACAAAATTGTTTTTGGACGCGCAGGGAAGAGGAGAATCATGGGTTGAGCTTTCTGCCGACGATGATGCCGAGTATGACGAAATAATCGAAATCGATCTCAGTTCTCTTGAGCCGTTGGTAGCCGAACCCGGAAGTCCCGACAATATCGTTGATATAAAATCGCTTGTAGGGAAAAAAGTAAGCCAGGTTCTTATCGGTACCTGCACGAACTCATCGTATGAGGATATGATGACAGTGGCGAAAATGCTTGAAGGGAAAAAGGTAAACAACGATGTGGATTTTGGCGTTGCCCCGGGTTCTAAACAGGTGTTTCAGATGATTGCGGAAAGCGGCGGGCTCGGGTCAATAATCTCCTCGGGAGCGAGGATTTTGGAATCTGCCTGCGGATTCTGTATCGGTATGGGACAAGCGCCTCCCACTGACGGCATTTCCCTCCGGACAGGCAACAGGAATTTCCCCGGCAGAAGCGGAACTCAGGGCGATAATATATATCTTGTGAGTCCTGAAATAGCCACGGCGTCGGCTTTAGCAGGCGAGTTTGTTGACCCTACTACTCTCAGTGAGACAATACGCATTGAAGCTCCTTCTGAATATAAAATAGATGATTCGGGAATAATTCCTCCATCAGAAAATCCTTCGGAAATTAAGATAATTCGCGGACCGAACATCAAAGCCGTTCCTGTGAAAGAGCCTTTAGCAGACAGCCTCAAGGGCGAGGTAATCATAAAAGTCGGTGACAATATCACCACAGACCATATTATGCCCGCAGGAGCGAAAGTATTGCCCTTTAGAAGCAATATACCGGCGATTTCCGAGTTTGTTTACGTTAATGTTGACGATACTTTCGCTAAACGCGCAAAAGAATCGCCCGGCGGTATGATAGTCGGCGGAACGAATTACGGTCAGGGTTCGTCAAGAGAACATGCGGCGCTTGCTCCTATGTTTCTGGGAATCAATGCAATCATAGTAAACAGTTTTGCGCGAATCCATCGGGCTAATTTGATAAATTTTGGCATTCTCCCGCTTTTATTGGACGCTGCCGATAACGATAAGATCGAGCAGGGTGACGAATTGGAGATCGGAGATATTTATTCCAACCTGGATTCGGGCAGCGACTTTACTATAAAAAATAATACCAAAGGGATTGAATTCACAGCCAGGTGCGATCTCTCCGAATTGGAACGGAAAATTCTCGTTGCGGGCGGAAAATTGCCTTATACAAAATCACTGAATCTCAATTGAAAGGATTATCAGATGCAACTTAGCGGGAAAAAAGTGCTTATACCTATCGGACCGGATTATCAGGATATGGAAGTATGGTATCCAAAACTGCGGTTCATCGAAGCGGGCGCGGATGTCGTATGTGCCGGTATTGGCGACAAAAGTTATAAAGGTAAAAACGGTTATCCCATTGATGTGGACCTCCAAATTGAGGAGTGTTCGGCAGATGAGTTCGACGCAATTATAATTCCGGGGGGGTGGGCGCCCGATAAAATTCGGATGAACAAGCACGCCGTGTCGGTTGTTACCGATATGTATAACAGCGGAAAGGTGGTGGCGGCTATCTGCCATGCAGGTTGGGTGCTTGTTTCCGCACGGATTCTTGACGGGAAGAAAGTCACCTCTTACGTGGCGATAAAAGATGATATGATAGCTGCGGGTGCGCAATGGTCGGATGCGGAAGTTGTCGTGGACGGAAATCTCATTACGTCAAGAAAACCGGATGACTTGCCCGCATTCTGTAGGGAAATTATTAATCAATTAAGCGGCGAATAGAAAAATATGAAAACTCGTATAGAAAAAGACTCAATGGGCGAAATGAAAGTGCCTGAAAACTCGTATTACGGAGCGCAAACGCAAAGAGCGGTGGAGAATTTTCCTATCAGCGGTATTCGGTTTTCAAGAAGATTCATACAGGCGTTGGGAATGATAAAACGAGCGGCTGCAAAGGTAAACGCCGAACTTAATCTTTTGGATTTGGACAGGAAAAAAGCCATCGTCAAAGCGGCTACCGAAGTAGTGGACGGAAAATTTGACGATCAATTTGTCATTGATATTTTTCAGACCGGTTCCGGCACTTCAACCAATATGAATGCCAATGAGGTGATTGGAAACAGAGCGAGCGAGCTTATGGGGGGAGTTATCGGCTCCCGTGAACCCGTTCATCCCAACGACCACGTAAATCTTTGTCAATCTTCCAACGATGTGATTCCCGCGGCGATTCATCTCGCTTCTTATCTTGCTATAAAGGAAGAGTTGCTGCCTGCATTAAAACAGTTAGAAACTTCATTTGCAGCTAAAGCGAAGAAATTCGATAAGATAGTGAAAATAGGCAGGACTCATCTTCAGGATGCCACGCCTGTCAGGCTTGGACAGGAATTCGGCGGTTACGCATCTCAGGTCGCTCACGCCATTGAACGTATAAAGACAGCATCCGATGACCTGTTAGAACTGGCTTTGGGAGGAACGGCGGTAGGAACGGGAATCAACGCTCATCCCGATTTTGGTAAAAGGATAGCGCGGAAACTCTCACTGGATACCGGAGCCAAATTCAGAGAAGCGGATAACCATTTTGAAGCGCAAGGTTCTAAAGACGCTGTAGTAGCTTTATCGGGCGCTATTAAATCAGCCGCTGTGGGAATATCCAAAACCGCCAACGACATCAGGCTTATGGGCGCTGGACCACGGACAGCAATCGGCGAGTTGAACCTTCCCGCAGTCGCTCCCGGCTCGTCAATTATGCCGGGAAAAGTAAATCCTGTTATGGTGGAGATGGTTATGCAGGTTACCGCTCAAATTATCGGCAACGATGCCGCCGTGACGAATGCGGGGCAGGGCGGTCTGCTTGAGCTTAACGTTATGATGCCTGTTATGGCGCATAATATTCTTGAGTCTATTTCACTTTTAGCCAACGCTTCGCAAACATTCGCTTCCAAATGTGTGGACGGCATAGAAGTGAACGAAAAAAGGGCGGCGGAGCTTGTGGAGCAGTCGCTGGCGAACGCCACACCTCTTGCTCCAATAATCGGCTATGACAAAGCGGCGGAAATCAGTAAAGAAGCATTCAAAACCGGAAAGACGATACGTCAGATAGTTTTGAGTAAAAAAATAATGTCAGCCAAAAAACTCGATAAAGTCTTAAATCTCAAAAAGCTAACCGAGCCCGGAATCAGTAAGAAATGATTATTCCAAGTTACTAATATTATATGTGAAAGCGTCATTTGAATTCAATAAATGCACGATTTGTCTTTCCGATGAGAACTTAACTTGGGAGCATGTTCTACCGTTATCCATCGGTGGTCTGTTAGAGATTAAATCACAATGTCAGATATGTAATAATGACCGCTTTGGTACTAGCATACTTCCTGCATTGAAGGAATATTACCCAATTCGTCTCGCAATTAATAGTTTGAGAATACAATTACCATCCTTATACAACTCCATAGAACACGGTTCGTTATACACGGCCAAAGATTCTTTCGGAAAAATAAGGGAACTTATCTTTCGAGCTGGCCGACTTACTACTCGTGTTAACAAGGAGAAAGATGGAAGTTTAATCTACGATTCGAAAGAAGTAGAAAATCATATTCGAAATATTTTAAATAAAAAAGGAATGTCGAAAGAAATGATTGAAAAATCATTAAGAGAACATTCCGAGGCTAAAACTGGTACGGATTTAATTTTGTCAAGTGGTATGAGAGTAAAAAAAGCATCTTATTCTGAAATTTGGCAGAAACCTGGTCCTTCAAGACTTGACCATCGAGTTATAGCTCTACTTGCTTATAATTTCCTTTGTTTGCTAAAAGGGAATACCATATTTGTTAATCACTTTGATGGCATTCGAGATTTTCTCCTTAACGGAAACATGACTGACCAAGTTAAAATTGAAGAATTCCCCTACACGAACTCCTACGCTCCTTATCACAGATTGTGGATTGAATCAGAGAATGACAGCACTATGGTCTTCATTTTATTATTTGGGTCCATAGTATTGAAGTTGAGTATAAAAAATGTTGTAATACCTGGTGGTAACTATATATTTATTATGGATTTATTAAAGCGTAAAATACATAGCGCAATGTCATTCGAAGAGGCAAATAACGGAGAAATATTTTCCACTTGATAGCTGAGTAAAAAAATTTAAATTTCTGATATTTGGTTTCGAGCAAAGTCCCGACTGCCACAAAATCTAATTATTAATAACAGATGAAATTTCCCTTGCCAATCATTAGCAGCTAAAGTATAGTTATTAGGACAAAGAATGTCGCAATTTAAGTGAGGGTTAGGGCTTGCCTGTCCCGCCAGCGGCGGCGGCCCTGACTAATACTGAAGAAACTAACCCAATTCTTTTATTAGCAAACCACGACAGATTTTTTTAACGAGTTTGTTCGATATTTCTGTATGCCGGGGAACTGCTTCTATTTTTCCTGAAACGGGATTGCACCAGAGTGAGTGGGAACGACCTTCCCTCTTTAAGAAACAGCCATTTTTCCTGAGATGTTTAAGAAGCGCATTTCTTTTCAATCTACGATAACCGTATCACGGATGGCATCATCGGGAATTCCCGCTTCGGTATCTTTTCTTCTGTCTTCCAAGATCAAATGGATAGATTCAGCTAAACTAATCCGGCACTCATCCTTGGTCTTTCCCTGACCGTTGGCACCCGGAATTTCTGGACAGTATGCAATAAACCAATCACCATCTTTTTCGATTATAGCTGTGAATTCATTATGCATTCTAAAACCTCCACTCACAAAGTATGGTTAGGAGTAACTTTTATACAAGAACTTTTTAAACTGACCGCAAGGGCGTGTCTAACTGACGTCAGGGAGGTGTTATCGTTCCACTGTCTCAAATTCATTCTTGTCAGGATAAGTCACACCCCCCGACTCCTGCGGAGCCACCCCCCTCGAAGGGGGAGTTACAGACCCGTTTTTTAGCTCCGCTAAATTTCACCCCTCCTTTCTAAGGAGGGGATTTGGGGTGGTTTCCAATTGCGCCGGCGCTCCGTTGGATAGCCATTGGCTCAAGTCCCGAATGTCACAAAATCTAATTATAAATAACGGATGAAATTTCCCTTGCCAATCAGTTAGAGCGGAAGTATATTAATTAGGACAAAGATTGTCGTATTTTGTTAAGGGCAGTAAATACAAATGCTTGTGAAAGGATAAATTGCTCGGTAAATTAACTCGGAATGAACGCCGGGAACTTGTAAAAGGACTTGAGGAACACAATAGCGGTAAATATTTTGCGTGTCACGAAACGCTTGAAGATATATGGATGGACAAAGGGGGAGATTTGAGACGCTTTCTACAGGGGTTAATTCATGTTGCAGTGGGCTTCTACCATTTAAGAGATTCGAATCATATTGGAGCATACAGGCAGCTCAGTAAAGCGCATACAAAGTTGTCGGATTATGCCGATTCAAGCGAAGGAATAGACGTCACTGATATTTTACTCTCGCTTGCAAACTGGATAGAAAAAATCAGCAAACTTCTGAATGATCCCCTCAACGATTTGGAACTCGGCACATTTCCGAAATTTGAATATGACCGGAAGAAAATTTTAGCTGCCGCATAACTCAGTTATGATTAAGAAAGGACAAATTTAAAAAATGACAGGAAAGAACGGTCTGCTTACTATAAAAGACCTAAAAGTAAAGATTGATGATAATCAGATTCTCAACGGCGTTGACCTGGAAATAGGACCGGGAGAAGTTCACGCTATTATGGGTCCGAACGGCACAGGAAAAAGCACTCTCGCCTATGCCTTAGCAGGAAAAGCGAGTCACGAAATTACGAGTGGTTCAGTTCATATGGAGGGCGAGAATTTACTTGATATGACACCTGATGAGCGGGCAAGAAAGGGTCTGTTCCTTGCTTTTCAATATCCATCGGTCGTGCCGGGAGTTACCGTGGACAACTTTCTCCGAGTCGCTTATAACGCCATAAAGAAAGAGGAGCTCAGCATCTGGGAATTCAGAAAAATGCTCAAGGAAAAAATGGAGTTTCTCGAGATAGACGAATCATTCTCCGGCAGGTATTTGAACGATGGGTTCTCCGGCGGAGAGAAGAAACGCAACGAGATACTTCAAATGGCAGTTTTACAACCGAAATTAGCTGTGCTTGACGAAACTGATTCGGGTCTTGACATAGACGCTCTTCAGATCGTGTCTAAAGGAGTGAACGAACTCCTGCCTGAAGATTCTTCCGTACTGTTGATTACGCATTACCAGCGGATTTTGCGATACATTAAACCCGATAAAGTTCATGTAATGATAGACGGTAGAATCGTTGAATCGGGCGGAGGAGAGCTTGCGGAGAAACTCGAGGAAAAGGGTTATGATTGGCTAAAGGAAAAATACGGACAACCGAGAAAGGGTAATAATAATGGCAGTCTCAACAACTGATATAGGAGTTGGAGAATATAAATACGGATTTTCCGATGATGTAAAACCGGAAATCAAGTTCGACAAGGGTTTAAGCCGTCAGACTGTAGAGGATATCTCAGCCATAAAGAACGAACCGGGCTGGATGACCGAAAATCGTCTCAAGGCATACGAGATATTCTTGGAGAAACCAATGCCGGAATGGGGGGCGGACCTTTCGGACATAGATTTCGATGACATCATCTATTTTGTTCGCGCATCGGATAGGAAGATGACCGACTGGGATGACGTTCCCGAAGAAATTAAGAATACTTTCGAAAAGCTCGGTATCCCGGAGTCAGAACGTAAATTCTTAGCCGGCGCTGAAGCGCAATATGATAGTGAATCAGTTTACGGCGCGCTGCAAGGTGAATGGGAAAAACAGGGAGTAATCTTTGTTGACACAGATACCGCTCTAAGAGAGCATGAAAAATTGCTCAAAAAGTATTTCGGGACTGTAGTTCCCGCATCTGACAATAAACTTGCCGCTCTCAACACAGCAGTATGGAGCGGTGGAAGTTTTCTTTACATTCCAAAGGGTGTTCGTGTCGGATTACCGCTGCAGGCATACTTCCGGATTAACACCCAGAATATGGGACAGTTTGAGAGAACGATGATAATTGCCGACGAAGGCTCAAATGTTCAGTATATAGAGGGCTGTACCGCTCCCACATATACGACTAATTCACTGCATTCGGCTGTTGTGGAAATTATTTGCAAGAAGGACTCACGAGTCCGCTACACGACATTGCAAAATTGGTCGGGCAACGTATATAACCTCGTTACCAAGCGTGCTGTAGCGCAGGAAAACGCCACTATGGAGTGGATTGACGCCAACTTAGGCAGCAAAGTAACTATGAAATATCCTTCTGTATATCTAACAGGTAAAGGAGCAAAAGCCGACATAATTTCTATAGCATTTGCGGGCGATAATCAGCATCAGGATGTCGGTTCAAAGGTCGTTCATTTAGCTCCGTACACAACCTCAAAGATCGTATCGAAATCTATCAGTAAGGGAATCGGAAGATCCACTTATCGCGGTCTCGTGAAAATTCACGAGGGTATGAAAGGGTGTAAAAGTAATGTAAACTGCGACGCGCTCCTTTTGGATGAAGCATCCGGAACCGATACATATCCTTACATAGAAATTGAAGACCCTTCGGCTGCCATTGAGCATGAAGCCACTGTTTCAAAACTTTCCGACGAGCAGCTGTTTTATCTGATGCAGAGGGGAATACCGGAGGATGAGGCGAGAAATATGATAATTAACGGATTTATAGAACCGTTCACAAAAACATTGCCGCTTGAATACGCCGTCGAAATGAACAGGCTTATCGAACTGCAAATGGACGGCTCCGTAGGTTAACGAATTCAATATATTTAAGTAGTAAAGGAAAACGTAAATGTCAGATCTATTAAGTTACGCGCGTGAAGATGTAGATCACGTTTCAAGCGAAATCGGAAGTCCGGAGTGGATAGTCGAGAAGCGGACAAAAGCATGGAAAGCTTTTGAAAATCTTCCAATGCCCACTATACGGGATGAAATGTGGAAATATACGGACTTTTCTTCGATAAATTTCAAAGGAACAAAACCTCTGTCTGAACCAAATTTCGGTTTGGTTGAGAAATTCGAAGATTTCCCGAAAGAAGCAATATCGTTGCTTTCAGATGAAGCCGTTCATCTTGAAAAAAATGGAGGAATGTGTAAACCGGGATTGCTGATACAGCATGATTCCCTGACCACATTCAGGGATATGGACGCCGAGCTGTCCGAAAAGGGAGTAATATTTTGCGGTATGGGAGAAGCAGTCACAAAATACCCTGACCTTCTTCAAGAACATTTTATGGAGAAATTAGTTCCCATTGGTGATGGCAAGTTTTCTTCTTTGAACGCTGCTCTATGGAGCGGCGGAGTGTTCCTGTACGTGCCGGAAAATGTAGAAATAAAAATGCCGTTCAAGACGTATAATTTGATGACGGACGGCGGAAGGGCAATATTTCAGCGCTCTTTGATAATACTTGAAAGAGGAGCCTCGGCTACGTATATCGAACAGGGCAGATCGGAAGACTACGCTACGGATTCGTTCAATTCATCTGTTGCCGAAGTAGTGGTAAAAGAGGGAGCTTCTCTCAACTATATAACTCTTCAAAAATGGGGTAATAATGTCGTGGACGTTTCTACCCGAAGGGCGATAGTCAAGAGGGATGCTACTATGAATTGGGTTGTCGGTACCCTGGGAGGAAAAGTGACAAAATCCTTTTATGACACTCTTCTTTCCGAGCAGGGAGCATCTACCACAACGAAAGGTTTTTTTGTAAGCAGCGGAACACAGCACCATGATTTTTGGGGACTGCTTAGCCACGAAGCGCCGCATACTACAGGGAATTTACTTTATAAGGGAGTACTTACAGATAGTTCTCGTTCTGTATTCCGAGGTCTGATAAAAATAGCTGAAGAAGCTCAACACACGGATTCTTATCTGACGAATAATAATATCTTGTTGAGCGATAATGCAAGAGCGGATTCGGTTCCAACGCTCGAAATAAACGCCAATGATGTGAAAGCAAGCCATGGAGCTACAACAGGGCATCTTGATGAAGATGAATTATTCTATCTTATGAGCCGGGGGATGACAAGAGGTGAGGCGGAGAAACTTATCATACACGGCTATTTTGAGCCGGTGTTGAATTCTGTTGATTCTGAAATTCTCAGGGAACATCTTAAGGCTGCTATTGATAGTAAATTGGGAGTATAAATGGGTCGTGAGAAAGTCGGGGGGACAAGTGATATACCGAATGGAACCACACTCTCCTGCTCTCTGAACGGGAAAAAGATAGCGATTTGCAATGTGGACGGCGAATTTTACGCGATTGAAGATGTTTGCACTCATGACGGCGCTCCACTTGATCAGGGAACTCTTCAGGGAAAAATAATCACCTGTCCGCGCCATGGAGCGAATTTTGATGTCACGACAGGGGAGGCGCTTAGTATGCCGGCAGTGGTTCCCGTGAAAACATTTCCGTTAGAAATAGAAAGCGATGTGATCTACGTTATTACCGATGAGGACTAAGAAGTGAGTAGTTTTGACGTAGAAGCCATCCGCAATGATTTTCCTATTCTCTCCCGGAAAATCCATAATAATAAGACGTTGGTCTATTTAGACAACGCAGCCACCACGCAAAAACCTTCCTCTGTTGTTGAACTGATGAATGAGTATATGTATAAACATAATGGTAATGTGCATCGCGGAATACATCAGCTGAGTGAAAAGTCCACAGAAGCGTTTGAGAATGCACGAATAAAAATAGCTGAATTTTTCAATGCTCCTCAATCTGAAGAAATAATATTTACGAGTGGAACTACGGAATCAATAAATCTTGTCGCCCATTCGTGGGGCAGAAAATTTTTGACTAAGGGAGATGTAGTAGTATTATCGGAAATGGAGCATCATAGTAACCTGGTGCCGTGGCAATTACTCTCAAAAGATATCGGCGTCGAACTAAAGTTCATTGCTTTAAATGAAGACAGTTCTCTAAATCTCGACAGTCTTCGAGAATTATTGAAATCAGAAAACGTAAAGATCGTGGCAGTGTCCTACGCTTCAAATGTCCTTGGAAATGTGAATCCGGTAAAAGAAATCGTTGAAATTGCTCATTCGGCGGGAATTCCCGTTCTCCTTGACGGAGCACAGGCGGCGCCACATTTCAAGGTAGATCTAACAGAATTGGATTGTGATTTTTTTGCCTGCTCGGCTCATAAAATGTTGGGTCCCACCGGTGTTGGAATTCTATTCGGGAAAATGGAGCTGTTGACTGAAATGAATCCGTTTCTTGGCGGGGGAGAGATGATATTGGAAGTTGGGTTGACCGAATCTACCTACAAGGAACCCCCTTTAAAATTTGAGGCGGGAACTCCCAACTACATCGAAGCGATTGGATTCGGCGCGGCTGTGGATTATCTCACTGATTTAGGAATGGACGCAATTCATGAGCATGAAGTTAAATTGGCGAAATACGCTCTTGCGGAACTTGAGAAAATAGGTGGAGTTGAGATCTACGGCCCTTCTGAGGGACGTTCGGGGATTATTTCTTTCAATGTGGAGGGCGCTCATTCGCATGATGTAGCGCAAATATTGGACGGCGAGGGAATCGCAGTCAGGGCGGGACATCACTGCGCGCAGCCTCTGATGAAATGGCTGAAAGTTAGTTCGACCAGCCGGGCGAGTTTCTATTTTTACAACACTGAATCAGAAGTTGATGCATTGGTTTCGGCGATACAAAAGGTTAAAGATATTTTCAAATGAGTTTAGATGATTTATATAGAGAAGTAATTCTCGATCATTATAAAAATCCGAAAAATCGGGGAGAACTTGAATCACCCGACCTGGAATTTGACGGTCACAATCCATTATGTGGAGATACGGTTACCTTGCATCTTCAGTTTGATGGCGAGAAAATTACGGATGTGAAGTTTCAAGGGGATGGCTGTTCAATCAGTCAAGCCTCAATATCCATGATGACTCAACAAATTAAAGGTTTAAACCCTGATGAAATTATAAAATTGGCTGAAAATTTTCGTTCAATGATGAAAGGGGAAGAAATATCAGATTTTGACATGGGCGAATTGGAAGTGTTACAGGGAGTCAAACAGTTCCCTGCGCGTATAAAATGTGCTCTCCTTGGATGGGACACTCTCAAGCAGGCATTGGGTCAGATAAAAAGCTAAATTCTTCTCAGAATATTAAGAATAAATTTTATATTCGATTGTGAAAATTCTTGCATTGTGTTTATATGAGTCATAAATTCAGCCGATTTTGAAAATGTTTAGTTAGAAACGATAGTGTTCTTGAAAGGGAATGGAGAAATATTATGACATATATTATTGCTGAACCGTGTATCGATGAAAAGGACGCAGCGTGCGTTGATTCGTGTCCTGTCGATTGCATTCATCCAACAAAGGATGAATCGGAATTTGAAAGCGCAACTCAGCTGTACATCGATCCTGATGAATGTATTGATTGCGGAGCTTGCGTAGATCCTTGTCCCGTTGACGCAATATTTGATGAAGCAGATCTGCCGGCTGAATGGGAAAACTTCATTCAGACTAACGCAGACTATTTCGCCTAATATAAGAAACAGCTACCAACAGGGTGTCTCTTCCCCATACGAATTTTCTCGGGGGTATATCTGTAGAGAAATGTATTCCTCGAAATTAATAATTAACTTAGGCGATTTCTGATTGGAATCTATACAAGTTTTCGGCAAATCGACATGCAAGACCACCCAAAAAGTAGTTGACTGGTTAAATTCACATAAATTTGATATAGAATACGTAGATATAATTTCATCTCCGCCTTCGAAAAATTTTCTCGATTCTAACGTTGACTCTAATAACATAAAACCGTTTCTTAATTCCCGAAGTAAGATTTATAGGGAAAACAATATGAGTTCTAAATTACCGGGCAAAAATGAGGCTATCAAGATGATGCTGAAAGATCCGAATTTGATTAAAAGACCTGTGATTGTTACATCGTCGGGTAATATGTTCGGATTTGATGAGGATTTCTTAAAGAGCCTGTAAAAGCGGATAAATATCAAATGATTTATAAAAACGTAATGGAAATAAAAGAATCCATAAAAGATATTGTGGATTTAGGAGATGATCTTACTCCGAAAGTGTTAGATGAAAGCAAATTGAAATCCGGTATATTGAGCAATCTTATCGAAACGGCGGTATTTCACGAGGAAGCTTCCTCTAAAGATGTATGCCAGGTGTTGATTCGGTCAATTGCCAAAGATTTAGGCGCATATCCCGCTTCAATTCAGGATTTGTACGAAGCAATGGGACGTGGAGAAGTAAGCGGTTTTACCGTACCTGCCATAAATGTTCGTGGGATGAGCTTTGATGTGGCTTCATCAATATTCAAAGCTGCAATGAATTTGAATGTCGGACCGTTTCTATTCGAGATAGCGCGCTCGGAAATTGGATATACCGATCAACGTCCGTCAGAATTTTCGGCTTCCATTTGCGCGGCGGCTGTCGCCACCGGATATAAGGGACCGGTATTGATTCAAGGCGACCATTTCCAGGTCAAGGCGAGTGCGTACAATGAAGACCGTGAAGCGGAACTCAACGAAGTGAAAAAAATCATATTGGAAGCGATTGACGCGAATTTCTACAATATAGACATAGACACATCCACTCTCGTTGATTTAAGCCGTGACGGAATTGGAGAACAGCAGAGAGATAATTATGAAAATTGTGCTCTGCTTACAGAATTTATTAGAGAGCGTGAACCCTATAATGTTGTGGTTTCAGTTGGTGGAGAGATAGGGGAGGTGGGTAAAAAGAACAGCACGCCCGAGGAATTGGAAGCGTTTATGAATGGCTATAACGAATGCCTTACGGCGGGTCTTACAGGCATAAGCAAGATAAGCGTTCAGACCGGAACGTCGCACGGGGGAGTAGTTCTTCCTGATGGGAGCATCGCGGAAGTCAGTCTTGACCTTGACACGCTGGGAGTGCTATCGCAAACAGCCCGGGACAAATATGGGATGTGCGGGGCTGTTCAACATGGCGCTTCAACACTGCCCGATGACGTATTCAATAAATTTCCTGAGATAGGATGCGGCGAGATTCATCTGGCTACCGGATTCCAAAATCTGATTTACGATCATCCTGATTTTCCTGCCGACCTGCGTCAAGCAATCTATGCTCACTTAGCGGAAGCGAACGCAGATGAGCGGAAGGAAGATTGGACAGATGACCAATTTTATTATAGTACTCGGAAGAAAGGATTCGGACCATTTAAGAAAGAATTTTGGGGAATTGATTCCGGAGTGAAGGAAAGTATCCTGTCAGATTTACAGGATAAGTATGAATTTCTTTTTAAGAAACTTGGTGTTGAAAACACTCGCGAAAAAACGGATAAGTATTTCAAGCAGGTTTAGTAACACTTTCGTCAGTTAAGATAAAAAATAATTAGTGGTTTATTAAACGGTAAACCGTTCTAATTTAATAATAGCGGAGTCCATAGGAGGATGCTGTGAATCCTACCGATAACGTCCTGACCACATTTATATTCGTAGCTGTTCTCTTTGCATCAGTTAGCGCATTTTCGGTGTTTATGATAAGGAAGATTCAAATCCTCGTATCTGCCGGAAAGCAAAACAGATTCAGCGATGTTTTAAAAAGATTATCAGGCGTAATCAAGTTTTTCATCGGACAGGGCAGAATTTTGAATCCCAAATATATCGGTGCGGGAATTATGCACGCTGTGATTTTCTGGGGATTTATTTCAGTGGGAATTAATTCGGTTCACTTCATCGGCAGAGGATTTATTGATAACTGGAGTCTTCCGTTGTTCGGACCAAACGATTTTCTCGGGCATTTGTATCTGCCCTTCATTGATGTTTTTGAGGTTGGTGTATTGCTGATGGTAGTATGGGCAGCTGTAAGGCGGGTAATTATTAAACCGAAACGGATAACATTATCAGCGGATGCGGCGTTGATACTCTTCTTAATCGGCACGCTTATGCTTACAGATTTATTACTAAGGGGGACAGAGGGAACGATTGTTCAGACTTCTCCGTTGGGCGACAAATTATCTCTGTTTTTTGCCGGTATGGCTGCGGACAGCGTTAAAAACATCTTTCTGATTTCCTGGTGGCTTCATCTGGTCTCGTTAACGTTTTTCGTAGCCTATCTACCTGTTTCAAAGCATTTTCACGTGATTACATCGCTTTTTAATGTCTATTTCCGAACGCTTAATTACGGCGCTCTGCCTATGCTTGATATCGAAAACGCTGAAAACTATGGCGTATCAAAAATAGAACAATTCAGTTGGAAAGACCTGCTCGATATCTATACCTGTACCGAATGCGGGAGATGCCAGGATGCTTGCCCCGCATTCGCAACTGATAAACCCCTTTCTCCTAAGGTTGTGAATGAACAGATGAGAGAACATCTGAATGATAAGGCATCATACATAGGCAGTTCAGTTGAGGAAGAGTGGGACGGGCCAAGTCTTATTGGCGGCATCATAGCCGAAGAGACGATCTGGGCATGCACGATGTGCAAAGCGTGCGAGGAGTCGTGCCCGTTATTTATTGACTTCATTGACAGATTTGTCGGAATGAGACGACATTTGGTTCTCGAAAAGAGCAGCTTCCCCAGCGAACTTAATAACACTTTTAAAAATCTTGAGACTCACGGAAATCCATGGGGACTCGGCGCGTCAATGAGAGAAGAATGGGCAAGCGGTTTAGAAGTTCCACTGATGAGCGAAACAGAGGAAAAATTTGACGTTCTTTACTGGGTCGGATGCGCCGGCGCATTGGACGATGCGAATAAACCCGTTTCCCGGTCAATGGTTAAAATATTGAAAGAAGCAGGGATTAAATTCGCTATTCTCGGGAAAGAGGAAACTTGCACAGGCGACGCCGCTCGGCGATTAGGAAACGAGTATCTCTTCCAGCTGCTTGCTGCACAGAATATTGAGACATTCGAGAAATATGGTGTGAAAAAAATTATCACTCAGTGCCCGCACTGTTTCAATACATTTAAAAATGAATACCCTCAACTCGATGGTAATTATGAAGTTATCCATCACACGCAATTTATCGCGGAACTATTAAAAGAAGGAAAAATTAAGCCTAAAGAGGGAAAAGAGTTAGAACTCACATATCATGATTCTTGCTATATGGGAAGGCATAACGGGGTCTATGACAGTCCACGCGATATACTTAATTCCATTCCGGGAGTTAATCTCACAGAAATGCCCCGCTCGCGGGAAAACGGATTCTGCTGCGGAGCGGGCGGTGGGCGGATGTGGCTTGAGGAAACAATGCCGAAAGTAAATCAGAACCGTGTAGAAGAAGCGGCTTCTATTAATGCTGATACAGTGGCGACGGGATGCCCGTTCTGCAAGACGATGATTAGAGACGGCATCAACGAAACAAATAGATCGGAAGAGATGAAGACTCAAGATATAGCACAGTTAATAGCGGATTCCCTTTAGTATATTTTAGCGTAAAATATAATGGACCGCCGGAAATAAGGGAAAACCCGACGGTCCACTCTTCGCTGGAAGATTTTAAATCAGCTATTAAAGCATTTCAAATCTGAATGATACATAACCCGAATTTTCACCGGGGAGATCCGGATCGAGGTAGTAGCTGTCAATCTGTAATTTATAAACATCACCCTCAGCAGTTCGGATCAGATAAATCTCTCCATTACCTATTACAAGATGATCCGGCGCTCCGGTGTAATACAAAATCTGATCTCCAAGCGCCAATATTCGGAACAACATTTACGTCCAGTTTATATCCTTTATCATACCCGATTATTGATGCGTTAAGTCCGTAGCTGCCTGATGATAGATTGTCTATACGAAAGGTTCCGTCTTCTTTTGAAACTGCGCCCATTTTCGTTCCTACAAGAATAATATTTACAGATTGAAGAGGTTTTTGCGTCTCAACATCTAAGATTATTCCTTGAATAGCCCCGGAAGTGCCGGCCAGCAATGCACTGAAAGTCGTTATAAGTATGAAAACGAACATGAGTCCGATTAAAAAATGTTTCATTATATACTGCGTTCCCTTATTCTTACGTAATAAGGGACAAATAGCGTGCCAATAAGTTGGAACAGGAGTGTAAAATGTTAATAAACATATAGATAGCTTGGATTTAAATGATAGAGCAAGCCCGTAGTTCATTCAATATAATTTTCATTATGAAATTTCACGTTTCACAATGAAACAGCAAACAAATAAACATTATATTTCTTACTTGACATCGAATCTATTTGAAAATATCTTATACTCGGAGGGATTTTCATAATGGACCTGGTTCAGTCACTAAAAATAGCACTGCCGTTTTCATACGCGCTTACTTTTTACTTCTATATGAAGGATTTCAAAGGGATCCTCAAAGAGCAATCCTCTTTGCCCACATTTTCATTAATAGCCACAACGCTATTACATATTGTTTTTTTGGCAATGATATATTTCAGTACGGGCAATCTGCCTATAGGCAATCTTTTTGGAGCTCTGACAACTTTTGTTTTAATTGTATCGGTGGTTTATCTGTTTATTGAGTATGGAGTGAGGGATAGATCATTTGGAATATTCGTGTTACCTCTAAATCTATTCTTACAAATAATATCTTCTATTTTCATAGAAATAAGCGCTACTCAATCACCACTTCTTGAAGATCTGGTTTATGAAATACATGTAATAGCCGTGATCGTTTCGTTTGCAGCTTTATCGCTCAGCGCTATCGCTGCGATAATGCATTTGCTATTATCGGCTAAGATAAAAAAGCAGGAATTGGATATTGTATATCACAAACTTCCAACTCTACAATTCTTGCATCAGGTAATGGTTATTTCAATCTACTTTGGTTTCGTTTTACTCGCCGGCGGCGTTTCGCTTGGGTTTTTCAACGCATCTCAAGTTCCGGAAGCAGGCATTTCATACTTAGACCCTAAAATACTTTCTGTCTTTGTTACGCTGCTTATTTACGGTTATTTCATACTGAGGAATATGCAAAAGAGATTAAGTATAAAATTGTCTGTTTATCTGTCGTTGGCCGGATTCCTCACAATTTTGTTCACATTTTTTGTAGTTAATATTCTAATGACAAACTTCCATTTATTTTAGACCGATTGGCTCAACGATGAAAATTTTAACAATCATTTGTAATACTGTTAGCCCCAAAGAAGCTCATTCCCCGGAAATTCAAAAAGTTATTTCAGCTGCGGACGAAATGATAAAGATTCAGCTGGATAGCTCACTATATCTGATAGCTGTATCTGCTGATGGTGATGAAAAACTTAAGAAAATCAGAGCTAAAGACTTTCAGGAATTGAATTGCAGATTTATCGGTCATGAAGAATCCATCCAACAAATATTCAGACTGAGCTGCGGTTTAGATTTAAAACCCCTCGGATCTGACAGGTGGTTCAAAAAATTTGAGAATGAAATTTTATCTGGTGGTGATGAAGCTAAAGCAGGACCGATATTATCAAGACTTTTCAGAGATGTGAAGTCAACCCTGAAACGAATCATAGCCTCTACCACTATAAGATCGGGAGTCGTTGACCGAATATCAGCGTCGGTAGATTTAGCAGAAAAAATATTTGGAGAATTACACGATAAAAAGGCTTTAGTCTATGGGACAGCTGATTTCAGAAATGAAGTAGTGGATACGCTAACCGATAGAGGAATTCAATCAGTTAGCAGTGTAAAGGAATTTGGTTGGCTGAGCGATGCTTTCAAAGAAACGGATATTTTCTTGATTGGAAAAAGCAGGGTGGCTATTGACGATATCAATAAAGACGATCTCATTGAATTCTTAAAATCAAAGTCTTCGCCATTTCTTATTTTAGATTTCGGGGAGAACCCAAAGTCATTTTCAGGACTGAGCAAATTTGGCGATCTGTATTACACACAAGCAAGTTCATTAGATCCGGTTATATCGAGAAATTTATCTGTTAGAAAAGATGCCGTTAGAGATGTGGAAAAAATAATTGAATTAGCGATTGACCGGTTTAAGATATGGACTGAATCGGATAAATGGGACGTCTCCAAAAGTATCGTAGCCCGTTCGCATTTGATGCAGGAAGTATTCAGTCTCATAGATCGTGTGGCTTCCTCAAACGCCACACTGCTTATCAGCGGAGAAACGGGCACCGGAAAAGAGCTTGTAGCAAAGGCCGTACACCGTTCGGGTCCGAGAGCGAACAAACCTTTTGTGGCCGTCAACTGTGGAGCGATACCGGAAAATTTATTGGAAAGTACACTTTTCGGATATGTCAAAGGCGCATTTACGGGAGCAGAGTCTGATAGATCAGGGATGTTTCAAGGCGCTGATGGAGGAGTATTATTCCTTGATGAAATCGCAGAGCTCCAGCTCTCATTACAGGTAAAGCTATTGCGAGTTCTTCAGGACCGAGAAATACAACCGGTAGGAAGCTATAAATCCGCATTAGTGGACGTTCGGGTTATCGCAGCCACCAATAAACATCTTTTTGAAAGGGTGGAACGAGGATTATTTCGGGAGGATTTATATTATCGCCTGAATGTTGTGGAAATCGCCGTTCCACCATTGAGAGAAAGACCTGAAGACATCCTTGCATTAGCGGAGCATTTTCTAAAAGAACAATCACGGCAAAACGGTGGGAGAATACTGACTCTTCATGAAAATACAGCTATATTGCTTAAGAATTACGGATGGCCGGGAAATGTTCGCGAGCTGCAAAATGTGATAGAGAGAGTTGCTATTCTCAGCACGTCGGCAGTTATTCTTCCGTCAGAACTTCCGAATTCTATTCTTAATCCTGCCAAAACAGATGTATCTGATAATAATGCCAATCAGCCTACATTGGAAGATGTAGAGCAGGACTACATAAAGGAAGTATTGCTGAAACACAATTTTAATTACTCCAAAGCGGCGGATACTCTTGGAATCGGGAGAACGACTCTCTGGCGAAAAATGAAGAAGTACGGAATGGATAACGAGGACAGAAGCAATAATAATTAAAATTCGGTCAGATCATCATATGGGAAATCCATTTTCTCTGCTGCCATTTATCCTGAAATAATTCGAACAGTCTGGCAGAAAAGTATACTCCCAATGAAAATCAGTATCATTATCGCTAATGAAGAATTTCCACTTTCTTTAAGGAATTCGAATGAGAATAAAATCCTTATCGGTTCACTGAAATCAATAATTTTAGACAAATATTGATTCGCTATTTCCCTGTTTTTTAATCAGCGGATAGAATCAATTTAAAAATGAAAAGCGTCTTTAAGAGACGCTTTTTTATTGCCCTGATTGTAGTATGCGATTTACCGCAGCAGCGTACGCAATCTTCCCAACTGCCTATTTTCTATGTTTTTTCTGACCATGGGGCTGTTTATACATTTTATACAGCTTCCGTTCCTCGGCTCTCTTGGCGCTTATATCGGAACGGTTTGACAATTGCTTCAACTCCTTTTTTATCTTATGATAACTGTCCAGGCGCCGCTGGGTCAATTTTCCTTCTATTATCGCCTCTTTTACCGCGCACGATGGCTCTTTACTGTGCTGGCAATTGGCATAGCGGCATTCTGCGGACAGTTCTTCAATGTCCGTGAAAGAAAGCGACAGCTCATTTTCATCCAACCAGAGCTGTATCTCTCGCATCCCCGGATTGTCTATAATCATTCCGCCATTGGAGAGTAAGAAGAGATCTCGAGACGAGGTCGTATGTCTTCCTTTGTCATCGCCTGCTCTGACTTCTTCGACTTTCTGCTTTTTTTCGCCCAAAAGCTCATTTATGAGCGTGGACTTGCCTACTCCGGATGAACCAAACATAATAGCGGTCTTCCCCTTTCCTATGTTCTCAAAAATGGAATCCACTCCGATATGTTCCAATGCGCTCATCGTCAACAGCGTGATACCTGACAGAGATTGATTCACCTTCTCTAAATAATTTTCAACATCCTCGACTAAATCCGCCTTATTTAGAATGATAATCGGCTCCGTGTTATTACTCTTCGCAATTGTGACGTACCGCTCTAATCTATTGATACTGAAATCGCTGTCGAATGAAGATACGATGAACATAATGTCTATATTAGCCGCAATGATCTGCCTGTCTGATTTCTTTCCGGTAACTTTCCGGCTGATGCTGTTAAAACGTGGCAGGATCGAACTGATTGTGCCTTTATCCTCCCCCGGCACAGGATCGTACACAACCCAATCCCCCACAACAGGCAGGACACCTGACAAATCTGAGTTTCGTAACATCCTTCCCGGCACTTTCAGATATATCTCTCCACCTTCAGCAATTACCCTATATTGGCTCTTCTGCCCGTTAATCACTCTTCCAACAGAAACCGACTTAATATCCAGCCGTTCATATTGTTCCTCAAAAAATTCGTTCCAGCCAATATCATTAAGCGTTATCATTTATTTTTTATACATTTATGATTTTTTGAACATTCTCAAGGAGGGATTAGGTCAAATTGCTTTCCAAAGCGGCTAATGCCTGAGCAAGAAATGCCGGCTCGGGAACAGACCCTGTTATGCCGGGCTTCTCATTGACTATGGTCATAGGAACGCCTCTTACACCGTATTTCATACTAAGCTGAGGGAATTCGGTCGCCTCAATCATATCCGCCGTAACAAGGTCGCTCTCCATTGCGAACTGATGCGCAAGCCGCACCGCGGCCGGGCAATGGGGTCATGTAGGGGTTACATAAACCTGCAAGTGCATTGGGTCTTTGAGAGCTTTTAACGAATCCTTTGTATCCTGAGAAAGCCCTGAATCACCTGAAGAAATCATATGAATGTCTTCCAAAAGACTGGAAAACTCGTATCCTGATGGGATTCCGTAATATCTGATACCGTAGTCATTATCCCCCATAATAACAGTGGCGGGGATTTTATCGATATTGAATTGCTTGACCTCTTTTTCGTCTGTTATAAAATTAAAAACTTCCAAGGATATTTTATCAGATAGGTCGGTTACCTCCTCAAGCAGACTCCGGGTTTCCGAGCAGTACATACACTCGATAGTCTGTGTAAAATTAATAATCTTTACGTTGTTTTTAAGGTCTTCAAATTTACTTCTGATAACATCCTTATCCGATTCGTTTAAAAAACCCATGATTTCTATTCCTTTGAATAATTGTTTCCATCACTATATTAATCTTGTGAAGAAGGATTTGCAAATGATTTCAAGACAAACGCAAAAACAGGGAACTATTAAGTTCATTTTTCCTCTTATAATATTTCTCCTGTTTCTTTCAGGCTGCGGTGAAAAGCGGAAAGAAAACATGCCTGTGGAGATCAGATTGGGATTTATGCCTGATTTCACATATGCTCAGGCATTTGTAGGAATTGATAACAAACAGTATCAATTAAATTTAAGAGGATCAGAATTTAAACCGAGGGGTTACTTATCAAATTCCGCGCTGATAAATGACTTAAAGAGAGGCGAGCTTGATATCGTATTTGTAGATCCGCTCACTGCTATAATAGCTCACAGTCGTTCGGACAGAAATCTGATTCGTATTATCGGGGGAGTAACCAGCGGCGGAAACATTTTTGTGGCTAAGCGAGAAATACCCCCTCATCTGATAAAAGATTTTAGAGGAAAGATTATTGCTATTCCGGAAAATAATGCCGGTCAGCACCTGGCGCTGAGAGATTATTTTCTCTCAAACGGATTAGACCTTTCGAATCCAAGCCACAGAATCAGCGTCACTCCGCTTGACCGCTCAGAAATTATCACATCGTTTTCAAGTAATCTCATAACCGGCGCATGGATTGCCGAACCGTGGGCTTCAAAATTAATTGTGGAAGAGGGAGGGTACCCGTTTATAAATGAGAGCTCTCTCTGGACGAAATCAATATATTCCACAGCTGTCATTGTCGTAAGAAATGATTTTTTGAATCAATACCCGGAAGTGATATTCAAATTTATGGAGAGTCACATAAAAATAACTATTTGGATCAGGAGTCATAAGAATGAGACATTGGATATCCTCAGAAAAGGGATATTAGCTCTCATAAATGAAAATATTTCAGAAGTGGTTGGAGAAAAAGCCTATATCAATATAGTGCCTACCTATGACCCCGTAAGACCTTCTCTCGTGAAAATGGCTGCTAAGGCTGAAAGGTTCGGCTTGATAAGAGATAAAAATATCGATGATATTTTTGATTTCACAGCAGCTGATTCTCTGTTAAAATATATGTACTTGCCCCCACTAAAATTAATAATCAACTGACAGACGGTTTCAGTGATTGTGACAGCATATACGCCATATTGGCAGTAAATATTTTTTAAAAGTAAATTGATTATTACGTCTGGATTTCTTATATTTGAATAGCAGCTTGAATCTGAGGAATTAGGCGATGAATTGGCATAATAGTTGCAAATTTTAACTATTAAAAGGCATTAACGAAATGAGAGATAAAATGGACAGCTTTGAAAACGAACATATTCCGGAAGTGCTTCCGATATTGCCACTAAGAAATACGGTACTCTTTCCTCAGCAGGTGATTCCAATTTCGATTGGAAGGGAAAAATCTGTGAGCTTGATTTCCAAGGTAAGCGAATCGGATAAGCTGATTGGAGTGGTAGCTCAAAAAGACGGCTCCATCGAACATCCCGAATCTTCCGATCTATATTCGTGGGGAACGCTCGCAGCTGTTTTAAAAGTTTTCGATATGCCTGACGGCAGTAAGAGTGCAATCATTCAAGGTCTCCAGCGTATAAAATTGATAACCTATTTAGAGGAAGAGCCATATATAAAAGCGGCTGTCCAGCAAATAGGAGATGATGAAGGTGAAACAGACCTGGAAATCGAAGCAATGGTAGTTAATGTTAAGTCTGTATTTCAGGACATTGTGGAGATCGCTCCTTATCTCTCTATGGAACATACTTCGCTTTTGTCCAATATGGATGAACCGGGCAAGCTGGTTGACAGAGCAATATCCGTTTTAAATATTCGCACAGAGGAAAAGCAAGGCATACTGGAGGAAGTAAACCTTCGCAGACGATTGGAAGAAGCAATTATTATCCTGAACAAAGAACTTCAAAGGTTGCAATTGGGGGAAAAGATTCAAACAGAAGTTCAGGGAGAAATCAACAAAACTCAGAGGGATTACTTTCTCAGGGAGCAATTGAAGGCTATCAAGCGGGAATTAGGCGAGGATGACGATAGCACTATGGAGTTAAAAGAGCTCCGTGACCGGATGGAAGAGGCTAATCTCAGCGAGGAAGCTGTCAAAGTGGCAGAAAAAGAGCTCGACCGGTTGAGTAGAATACCTCCCTCATCGCCGGAATATACTGTTTCACGCACCTATTTGGATTGGTTATTAGATCTTCCGTGGGATATACAGACTGAAGAGAATTTAGATATTCAAGGCGCTAAAGAAGTTCTTGACGGTGACCACTTCGGATTAGAAAAAGTAAAGAAAAGAATATTAGAATATCTGTCGGTAAAACAGCTCAAATCTGATATGAAAGGACCAATACTTTGTTTTGTCGGACCTCCCGGGACCGGAAAAACTTCAGTGGGTAAGTCGATTGCTGAAGCGATGGGCAGAAAATTTGTCCGTATCTCACTCGGTGGAGTTCACGACGAAGCGGAAATAAGAGGCCACAGAAGGACATACATAGGAGCATTACCGGGACGAATTATTCAGGGATTGAAAAAAGCCGGTTCAAATAATCCTATATTTATGCTTGACGAAATTGATAAGGTAGGGAAAGACTTTCGAGGAGATCCGTCATCAGCTCTGCTTGAGGTTCTTGACCCCGAGCAAAACGATTCGTTCTCGGATCATTATTTAGAAGTGGAATTTGATCTATCAAAAGTTATGTTCATCGCCACCGCAAACCTTTCTGATCCGATTCCTGCTGCGCTAAAAGACAGGATGGAGATAATAAATTTCTCCGGTTACATCGAAGAGGAAAAAGCTCAGATAGCAAACAAATTCCTCATACCGAAACAGCTGAAAGAACATGGTATCACCGGCAAGAATCTTGTTTTCGAAGATTCCGGTTTAAGGGAAATTATACACTCTTACACGCGTGAATCGGGAGTCAGAAACCTTGAGCGTGAAATAGCGAATATATGCAGAGGTGTTGTGCGGGAAATAGTTGAAGGCAACAAGAGGAAAAAGAAAACGATAATCAAACACGATAGTGTTGCTGAATATCTTGGACCCGCCAAGTATTTCTCCGATATAGCTGAAAGGATAAAACGACCCGGCATTGCCACGGGACTTGCGTTTACTCCCACAGGAGGCGATATCCTATTTATAGAAGCAACAGCGATGCCCGGAAAGGGAAAGCTGAATCTCACCGGTCAATTAGGCGATGTAATGAAAGAATCAGCTGAGGCTGCGCTCTCATTTATTCGTTCCGAAGGTGAAAAATTCGGTATTAACCCAAAATTTATCGAAACTACTGATATTCACATTCATGTTCCTGCGGGAGCAATTCCTAAAGATGGTCCCTCCGCAGGCGTTACAATGTTGTCTGCGCTTGTATCTGTTCTCACGAAAAGACGGCTAAAACTTGATACGGCGATGACAGGGGAAATTACCTTAAGAGGAGCGGTGCTTCCTGTTGGAGGTATTAGAGAAAAAGTTATCGCTGCCCATCGCGCAGGAATTAAACAGGTTATTCTCCCTGAAAAGAATAGAAAGGATGTTGAGGAAATTCCAAAAGCTACTCTGAGGGGACTGAAATTCCATTACGTATCTGATATGCTTGAGGTAATAGATATCGCATTGGTCAAAGCGCCCGGCAGACACTCGCAACATACATCGAAAGTTTCAGGCGCTACTACTATCCAATCAGGCCGTGCTTAGCTAATCTACAACTTACGTTTAAGTATAAAATCCGAATCTCGCTCAAGAATTTTCGGACGTACTGCTCTCTAATCATAGTAATCAAAACCGGATAAATTATTCGGTTAATTCCATTCCAAAAAAGACGAACTGCAATTACGTTTTCATTGCATCAGAACGAGACATAATTTACATTATAAAGATCGGATAAAACCGATGTTCATAATAATTGACATAAGATTTCAAAGGTAATTTAGATGTCCGGACATTCGAAATGGAGCACTATAAAGAGAAAGAAAGGTGTGGCAGATGCGAAACGCGGACAAATATTTACTAAAGTAATCAAAGAGTTGACGGTAGCGGCAAAAGAGGGAGGTGGAGACGAGTCCGCCAATCCGAGGCTGAGAAGCGCCATCTCTACCGCAAAATCAGTTAACATGCCGGCTTCCAATATCGAAAAGGCTATAAAGAAAGGAACCGGGGAACTTCCGGGAATCGTTTATGAGGAAGCTTCATATGAAGGATACGGTCCGGGAGGAGCGGCGCTATTAATACACGCTCTGACTGATAATAAAAACAGAACTGTTTCAGAGATACGGCATCTATTAACTAAACATGACGGTTCTCTCGCAGGACCCGGCAGCGTGGCATGGCAATTCGAGGCGAAAGGGTTGCTGACTATAAGGAAAGAAATAGTGAGTGAGGACGATTTATTCAGCATAGTTGTGGATGCAGGCGCTGATGATATGACAGTTGAGGGGGATGTGTACGAAGTTATAACTTCACCAGAAAATTTCGAGAACGTTAAGTCGGCTCTAAACGATTCCAATATCAGATTCGAATCAGCGGAACTTACGCAAATTCCAAATACTACAAAAGATATTGATGGTTCAGATGCCAGAAAGCTCCTTCAGCTTATGGAACAATTAGAGAATCACGAAGACGTTCAAAATGTATTTTCGAATTTTGATATAGACGAAAAAATCCTTGAGGAAATGGCAACTGTCTGAAGATAAAGGAAGTATGACTATCCTCGGAATTGATCCGGGGCTCGCGACTGCCGGATATGGGGTAATCAGACAGGAGGGGAGTCATCTCCATTACGTGGATTCAGGCGAAATCAGCACAAATTCTAAAACAGATTTCAGCGTTCGACTTCTTAAGTTGAGCGAGTGGCTTCGGGATGCTCTTGATAAATCCAATCCTGACGTAGGCGTGATCGAAGAGACTTTTTACGGCGCAAATGCTAAGACGGCGCTTCAGATGGGACACGCTCGCGGCGCGCTCCTGTTGACGTTAGCACAATCTAACGTAAAGAGTGTTGAGTATTCGGCGCGTAAAATTAAGCAATCGGTTGTGGGAAACGGCGCCGCCTCAAAAGAGCAGGTGGAATTTATGGTGAAAAATTTGCTTAATTTGGACGATCTTTCAGGTCAACATGCTTCTGATGCTTTAGCTGCGGCGATTTGTCACGCTAATCATGGACCGGTGATCAGATGATAAGTTACATAAAGGGTACTCTTATTGACAAACAACCGACAGTTGCCACAATTGAAGTCGGCGGCTTCGGATTAAAGGTCAATATCCCTTTAAGCACATACGAAAAGCTGCCTGACAAAGGCTCTTCGCTGCTGTTACATACTCATTTTCATGTTCGTGAGGATGAGATGTCGCTTTACGGGTTCATCAACACGGACGAGCTGGAGATGTTTCGATATTTGATTGGAGTATCGGGAATCGGACCTAAAGTCGCTTTAGGGATTTTATCCGGAACGGGAATAGTTCAGCTTAAAAATTCGGTCAGAGAGGGTGATGTAGAACGGCTTACCACAATTAAAGGTATCGGAAAGAAAACCGCTCAGAGGTTGATAGTTGAGTTGAGGGATAAGCTCGGAGCGATTGCTGACGGGGATGAATGGCTGAAAGGCACGGATGCTGACACTGAATTGGAAGAAAACGTATTATCTGCCGTCAGGGCGCTTGAAACTCTCGGCTATGCCCGGAAACAGGCTTTTGAAGCAGTCAAAAAATCTGTTAAAAATTTGGGCGATAAGGCAGAGCCGGAAGAGTTGATTCGGGAATCGCTTAGTAGATTAAACTAAGGAATATGAAATGTATTTAGCTGAAAGAACAAAAAGATTGGGGACGGAAACAGCGTTTGAAGTTCTTGCAAGAGCAAAGGCGCTTGAGGCAAAAGGTAAATCAATTATTCATCTTGAGATCGGTGAACCGGATTTTGACACTCCGCGCCATATAATCGAAGCGGCTCATAAAGCGTTGGATGAGGGTTGGACGCACTACGGTCCTGCTTCCGGCGACATAGAGCTCAAAAAAGCTATTATAGGGGAAATAAAATCCACCCGAGGATTGGACATAGGATCCGAGAACATAGTTATAACTCCCGGAGCCAAGCCGATAATGTTTTTCTCCATACTTGCCTGCATCGAAAAAGGGGATGAGGTAATCTATCCGAATCCGGGATTTCCGATTTACGAATCAATGATTAATTTTATCGGAGGGAAGGCGGTTCCGATTATGCTCAGAGAGGAAATGGATTTCAGCTTTGACGTAAACGAACTAAGAGATTTAATCAATGATAATACCCGGATGATTATTATCAATTCGCCTCAAAACCCAACCGGCGGTGTGCTGGCGGAAGAAGACCTTGCGGAAATTGCGGATATGGTCGCCGACAGAGATATTATAATTATGACTGATGAGGTTTACAGTCGAATGGTTTATGACGGTAAACATTCTTCCATTCTGGCCTATGACGGTATGAAAGAAAAAACGATTCTTATAGAGGGGTTTTCCAAGACCTATGCTATGACCGGTTGGCGGCTCGGCTACGGAGTTATGCCTCAAAATGTAGCGGATATGGTCTCAAAATTTATGGTTAACAGTAATTCCTGCACGTCTTCCTTTACTCAAAGAGCAGGAATCGAAGCGTTAAACGGTTCTCAGGAAGACTCGGAAAATATGATAGCCGAATTCAAGAAGAGAAAAGATGTCATTGTTGATGGACTTAACGCCATACCCGGAATCAGCTGCAGGACACCAAAGGGCGCTTTTTATGTGTTCCCGAATATCTCCGCCACCGGTTTGAGTTCAGAAGAAGCGGAGGACAAGTTTCTCAATGAAGCGGGAGTCGCTGTCCTGAAAGGTACATCATTCGGCTCGAATGGAGAGGGTTATGTTCGGTTTTCGTATGCGAATTCCACAGAAAACATTTTAGAGGCGCTGAATCGGATTGAGGGAGTGCTTTAATATTGTCTCAAAATAAAAGAACGTCGCTATATGACATTCACGTGCATGCGGGAGCTAAGATGGTTCCATTTGCCGGTTATGAGATGCCTGTTCAATATTCCGGAATTGTCAAAGAACATATGGCAGTCAGAAATAGCGTGGGTATATTCGATGTGTCCCATATGGGTGAATTCGAGGTCACGGGCGAAGGAGCCTTGGAGTTTTTACAACTTATGACCTTGAATGACGTATCAAAATTAGAGCTCGGTCAGGCACAATATTCCGGGCTTTGTTATGAGGACGGGGGAATGATAGATGACCTGATAGTATATCGCTTCCCTGATAAATATATGCTCGTAGTGAACGCTTCCAATATTGAAAAAGATTTTGATTGGCTTGATTCCCATAAACCGACAGATGTGAAATTAAAAAATATATCAGAGGAAACGGCTCTTATCGCCGTACAGGGAAAGAACGCGAAAGAGGTTATCGAAAAGTTGACGGAAACGAATTTAGATGAAATTCAATATTACAGATTTGAATCGGGAAGCGTTTCGGGGAAAAACGCCATAATCTCAAAAACAGGATACACCGGTGAAAAAGGATTCGAGCTATATCTGAATTCGGCTGATGCTCCTGATGTTTGGAACGATCTTATATCGGCAGGAGAGGAATTCGAAATATTACCGGTCGGGCTCGGAGCAAGAGACACACTCCGATTAGAGATGTGCTACTGCTTATACGGGAATGATATTGATAAAACAACAAATCCGCTTGAAGCTGGATTAGGTTGGATTACCAAGCTTAAGAAAGGTAAATTTATCGGTTCGGACAGCTTGAAGGCACAAAAAGAAGAAGGGTTAAAAAGAAGGTTAGTGGCATTTAAAATGGAGAAAAAAGCTATACCGAGACACGGCTATGACATTCTGAAAGATGATAATCTGATTGGAGAGGTTACAAGCGGTACATTTTCTCCGGTTCTTCAGGCGGGTATCGGACTTGGATATGTAACTGCCGGTAATCATGAGGTGGGTACGAATTTGATAATAGACATCAGGGGGAGAAATCAATCGGCGCAGATTATTAAACCTCCTTTTTATACACCGTGAGAGCGTGATTAACATTGACTGTTAAAAAGAAACAAGAAAGACGAAAAGAGGTCATCGGGCTTCTATTTATGGCGCTTGCCGTGCTGGTCGCAGCTTCAATGCTCAGCTACGATATGTCTGAGGAGCCGAACAACATCACCGAATTAAGGACATCGAATTATTTGGGAATCGGTGGAGTATTCGTCTCCCATTACCTCATTAAAATGTTTCTCGGACTCGGTTCGTCAGTCATACCACTCTTATTGTTGTTATGGGGATGGTGGATATTCAGCGGCAAAAAAACGGCAGCGCTGACCAAGTTTACGCTATTTTTATCAATTATGGCCTTACTGTTTTCAACTTTTTCGGCATTGATAATCGGAAAATCGTGGGCTGTTCCGGGTGCGGTTGGAGGTGTTTTAGCGGGATTTCTTACAACATTTCTGGGAATATTCGGAGCGTGGATATTCATAGGATTGGCGCTGATTCTTCTGACTACGGGATATTTCGGTTGGAGTATTTACGGATTGACAGAAAGTATAAAAATGCCGTTTAGAATGTTGGTTGAGTCTGTCAAGCGATTAAAGAAAGATCGGAAGAGGAAAGTCAAAAGAGAAATAAAAGAAGATATTTATATTCCTGAAGAGAGTATCGAAGAAGAAGAGTGGAATCCCCCTGAGGTAATGATAGAAAAGGAATTAACCGAATCCCAACCTCAATCGAACGGTGGAAGCACAGAAAAAGAAGTTTTTCTATCTGAAGAAGAATCTACCGTTTCAGCAATTACGAATGAAACGGAAACCCTTGTGGAAGAATCAGCGGAAAAGAATGAAAGCGCTGAATATACAGTCACAGACCAAATAGTAGAGAATGAAATTGACTACGATGCCGAGCGTGAGGAGTATGCTAAACGGGAATATAATTTTCCCTCTGTTGACTTGCTTGAATCTCCACCGAAGATAAATGAAGATCAAATCTCGCGTGAAGAAATAATGGACAAAGCAAAGTTATTGGAAGAGACCCTTGAAAGCTTTAAAGTGAGCGCCAAGGTTATCGAAGTTCACCCAGGTCCTGTTATCACTCGGTTCGAGCTTGAACCCGCTCCCGGAGTAAAGGTCAATAAGATTGTCAGTTTATCGGATGATATAGCTCTGGCTCTCCGGGCGAAGAGAGTTCGGATTATCGCGCCTATTCCCGGAAAAGCGGCGGTGGGCGTAGAAATACCGAATAAAAAAACCGCGACGGTTTATATGAAGTCTATCATCAACTCGGAAAAATTCGCATCGTCGGATTCACCGCTCACAATAGCGCTTGGGAAAACTTCTTCCGGCGAAATTATTTGTGTTGATTTGGCAACAATGCCTCATTTACTGATTGCCGGTTCAACAGGTTCAGGGAAAAGCGTATGCATTAATTCCATTATCACAAGTATGCTGTACAAAGCAAGACCCGACGAGCTGAAATTTATTATGATAGATCCGAAGAAAATAGAATTATCAATCTATAAGAAGCTGAAAGGATATCACCTTATGCCAATGAGGGATGTGAAAGAGGATATCATTACGTCGCCGCATCTGGCTGTTCTGGCTTTGAAAAGCGCTGAAGTAGAGATGGAGAGGAGATATGATCTCTTAGCAGATTTAGGGGTGCGAGGAATCGTGGACTATAATAACAGAGCTGAGGCATCAGGCGATTTCCCCAAAATTCCTTATATCGTGATTGTAATTGACGAGCTTGCCGATTTGATGATTACTGCCGCCAAAGATATTGAAGAGCCGATCTCACGATTGGCGCAAATGGCGAGAGCTGTGGGTATTCACCTGATAGTTGCCACTCAACGACCATCGGTTGATGTACTGACAGGTGTGATTAAGGCCAATTTCCCTGCCCGTATGGCGTTTCAGGTAGCTACTAAAACGGATTCACGCACGATAATTGATATGAACGGAGCCGATAAACTTCTTGGCAAAGGCGATATGCTTTATCTTCCGTCAACAGAACCTGAAGCAATACGAGTACATAACTCTTTCATCTCGCTTCCTGAGATAGAAAATTTGCTCAACCATATTAATGAGCAGCCGAAGTACGAAGAAAAACCGCTACCTTCAATGAAAGAAGCGCCGTTAAGATCGGATGGAGAGGGTTATCTTGAATTTTTTGGGAACGATTCTCTTTTACCCGAAGCGATGCGCTTAGTCGTTACTCATCAACAAGGCTCGGTTTCTTTGCTGCAAAGACGATTAAGAGTAGGATATTCACGCGCTGCCCGATTAATAGATGAACTTGAAAATGCGGGAGTCGTCGGTAAGTTCGAGGGGAGTAAAGCGCGAGAAGTATTATGGGACGAAGCAGACCTGAAAAAGAATCTTGAGAACGAAACTGACGAGGACAATAATTGACACTGATTGTAAACATTAAACGAATTTTCCTTCTACTCGGTATCAGTATTGGGTTTTTAATTCCACAGGAAGTTCAAGCCCAAAGCGCTAATGAGGTATTCGATAAGATGAGAAATGCTCTAAAAAAAGAAAAAAGTATTTCCATAGCCTATGAGCAGTCTTATAAATGGAAATCGTCTAACAGAGGCAGTAAATCAGCCGGAAAATTGGATATGCAAGACCTCATAAAATTTCGCCTTTATACCGAAGAACAAACTATTGTGAGCGATGGAGAATCAGTATGGAGTTATACTCCATTCACGAAACAGGTGATAATAAATAGAATTGACAAATCAGGGGGTACAATATTACCGGGAGATTTTCTGTCTGATTACCCTAAAGATTATAGAGCAAAACTGTTGAAAGAGGATAAGTTCGAGGGTGAATATCTTTTGGAACTTAAACCGAAAGAGAGTGGAAGTTTTGTGACCGCCATTCGTATCTGGGTGGATGGTGAGGACTATCTTATCAGAAGCATAGAATATATAGATATAAATCAGAATGTCACTTTATGGGAGATTACCGAAATAAATCTTAATCCGAATTTTGATGATTCCCATTTTAAATTTGATTCTCCTTCCGGCGTGGAAACGGTGGACCTGAGATAGGTCACCGGATAATTCTATGAATAAAAAGCAGATCGCCGGTATCTTTATCAGCATTGTATTTATTTACTTCGCTTTTCGTGATATAAATTTAGAAGAATTTTCAATAGCTATTGCAAAAGCGGATTATGTCTGGATTCTGCCGGCAACTGCAGCGATGGTACTGAGTTTTTGGCTTCGAGGTTATCGGTGGAAATACATTCTTAGTCCTATTCAGGAAGTGAGCGTCCGTTCAGCGTTTTCTGCCACAATGATAGGTTATATGGCTAATAATGTCCTGCCGTTCAGAATCGGAGATATAGTGAGGCTTGTAGTAATCTCAAAATACTCCGGCATTAAAAAAGCAGCGGCGTTCGGATCGGTATTCATTGAGCGTATTTTTGATTTGGTTATGTCCCTTGCCATATTCGGAATGGCATTAATCTCGTTTCCCACCCTTCCGGAATGGGCCACAGCGACCGGATACGGAGCTTTGGTCCTATTTGGTGTCTTGATGATATTTACTTTTTATGGAAGAAATCATCCGAATTTACTTGTCAAGTTAAACAATTTGGTGACGAAAAGATTTTCTGAAAAGGTGAGAAAGAGAGGGGAAGAGATAGTCCGTTCATTTTCCGAAGGGCTGAAGGCAGTTAATAATATCAAACAGCTGCTTTGGTTACTGCTATTGTCTTTTTTATTATGGAGTGTAAACGTGTCCTGGGTCTGGTTTGCGTTAGAGATTTTTGACTTTGACCTGCCATTTAGCGCATCTTTACTTGTACTGATATTTATACTATTCGCTGTATCTATTCCTTCGGCGCCCGGAAATATCGGCACTTTTCATGGTTTTGTCATCGCTTCTCTGGTATTTATGGGAATCGATTCAAATGCTGCGAGAGCCGGCGCGGTTGTAATGCATGCTACTAATTATATTCCTGTAACAATTATGGGTTTATACTTTATGTGGCGGGGTAATATCAAACTGAAATCAGCCGTAAAAAGTTCTTATACAAATGAAATAGAGTGAAGCAGAATTTAAATCAATATAATTATGTTTTAATTAGTCTTAGACAGTCTTCCATTATGTTTTATCTTGAAAGTGCAGAGGGATAAAGTTAATTTGATACCGTTTAACACAAGACGATTTAATGGATAGAATTACATTGAAAAATATGGTCTTTTTCGGCTATCACGGCACATTGAAAGAGGAGCGGGAAATTGGCGGAAGATTTGAAGTCGATATTGATTTGATCGGGGATTTTAGCGCTGCTTCCGTGACCGATGATCTTTCAGATGCGGTGGATTACCAGAAAGCATATGTTCTTATAAAGCAAAAAATTGAAGGTTCTAAATACCATCTCATAGAAAAAATTGCGGGAGATGTTGCCAAAGAAATTTTATCTGCTTTCACTGTCAATAAAGTTTACGTAAGGATCAGGAAGAGGAATGTTCCAATCGGGGGAGTGATAGATTATGTGGAAGTGGAACTCTCCAGAGAAAACAGCAATGGAGTAGAATAGCAATATAATGGCGGAAATATCTTATATAGGGTTAGGTTCAAATTTAGGCGATAGATTGGAGAATCTGAGCAAGGCGGTTGAATTAGTGGATAGAGACGAATCTACAAACGTGGGTAACGTTTCAAAAATATATCTGTCCGAGCCCAAGTATTTCATTGAACAACCGGAATTTCTTAATGCCGTAATGGAAATTGATACTTCTCTTTCGCCCGGGGAGCTCCTGAATCTTCTTCTTAAAATCGAAGCCGATATCGGGAGGATTAGAAATAAAAAGAATGGACCCCGATTGATTGATTTGGACATTTTGTTTTACGGTAAAGAGATAATTAAATCCGGCAATCTCGAAATTCCGCACCCCTTACTGTACGAGCGTCTTTTCGTACTTAAGCCGTTAGAAGATATCAACCCGGAGTTTGTGTGCCCCGTTACAGGAAAATCCGTTTCCGAGCTCGTAAACTCCGCCGATGACAAAGATAATATCGAAATATATGACGAAGATATTATACGATTGGAAAATACGCACGTATGAGAAATATTTATTATATTGCGGTCGAAGGAGTTATCGGAGTTGGAAAAACAAGCCTTTGCTCTCTTATCGGCGAACAGTTTTCAGCGAAGGTCGTATTTGAGAAATTTGAGGACAATCCTTTTTTGGAAGATTTTTATAAAGACAAAGAGCGATTCGCATTTCAGACACAGCTGTATTTTCTGTTGAGTAGATACAGACAGCATCAGGAAATGATGCAGGTAGAGTTATTTCATAAGTTGCTCGTGTCCGATTATATGTTTGTGAAAGATAAAATATTTGCAAATATCAATTTATCCGATAAAGAGCTTACTCTTTATAATTCTGTAGTCACATTACTTGAAAGGGATATCCCGAACCCCGACCTTGTGATATATCTGCAGTCTTCAACAGGCAGATTGATGACGAATATTAAGGAGAGAGGCAGATATTACGAAGATCTGATTACTACGGAATATATTCAGGAATTAAACGATGCTTATAATGATTTTTTTTTACGATATGATCGAAGCCCGCTCCTGATAGTTAACGCTACAGATATAGATTTTGTAAATGATAAAGAAGATCAGGAAAATCTTATGGAAAAAATCCGGCAACCTTTTTCCGGGACAAGATATTATAATCCTAAAGGAATGTGATGTTTAAGATATTGATAATCGCAGCAATTGTCTGGATAGTTTATAATATTTTCAAAGCATCGCGATTCATAAAATCCACTATGTCAGCTGATAATCCGGGGAAAAAGGTGAAACGCAAAAAACTGAATTACAATAAAAACGATGTTGAAGATGCCGAGTTTGATGATATTGATGAGAATTGAACAATTAGATAGATAAGGAAAAAGATTGATTGAACTGTTTTATAACGTATTGAACGAAGAGAATATAGTCCGATACATAACTGTCCTTCTGAAAATATCACTTATAGCAGTCGTTGCGTTTGTTGTTTCAGGGGTTTTTATAAGAGCGCTTCATACCCGATTAAATCATCTCAAAACAAGGCAATCCGATGGAAACGGAAATGATAAAGGAGCTACTATCATTCCCATATTACAAAATCTTATAAAAGTCGGTATCTGGACCATAGCCGGAATTTTGATATTAGGTGAATTCGGTATAAATACATCAGCATTGATAGCAGTCATAGGAATGTTCGGTATTGCTATTGGATTGGCTGCTCAATCGATAATTAAAGATTTGATAGCCGGAGTTTTGCTGATAATAGAAGATCTAATTTCTGTTGGTGATTCTATAAGTGTGGGTGGTATTAATGGCACTGTTGAAAAGGTCGGAATCAGGTACATCCAGGTAAGGCAATTTTCCGGTGAATTGAGGAACATCCCAAGCAGTGAACTTTCTAACTTCGGTAATAAGAGCAAGGGTTATATGAGAGTCAATGTCAATGTCGGACTCGCTTATGAACAGGATATTGAGAAAGCTTTAAGTGTGATGGAAGAGGCGGCTTCCCTGTGGGCAAGAGATAATTACGAAATTATAATTGAGCATCCGTCCATTCAGGCTATTACCGAATTCGGAGCAAGCGAAGTAACAGCGAGAATAATCGCTAAAGTACAACCCGGAAAGCAAGGCGGCGCTGAAAGAGATTTAAGGATGATTCTCAAGCAACGGTTTGACGCTCGAAATGTGGATATACCGTTTGCCCGCAATGTTCTATATATGCATTCTATGGATTCTCAGGACTTGGAAATTAATACAGAAAATCTTGATATTCGTCCTGAGCCGGGCTCAAAAGAGGAAATAAAAGACCCTAAATTACGGGGAATGGTATTCGAACGAGAAACAAAAAAGATGGCTGGAGCAATAGAGAGTATAAAAAATTTAATGGAGAAAAAAAATACAGATTCAGACAGCGATAAATCAGCGGAGAATGAGCAGAATAAATCAGAAAAAAGCGATGAAACAGAAAATCGAAAAAACGAATAAAACCCTTGGTAATCATACGATTATACTATATATTGTGCCTTCAAGATGACGAGAGGTTGATGTGGTAGATGTACTATCAGAAAACCTCACGATACGCAGCAGCGTTAACGAGCTGAAAAAGGTAGCTGAATTTACAGAAAATATTGGAGAGCAATTGGGATTATCGGAGGACGTAATAGAAGATATCTCGATAGCGGTCACCGAAGCCGTGAATAATGCTATAAAACACGGAAATAAAAATAATGAATCAAAAGCGATAGAAATTTCGTATAAGAATGAGAAGGAAAAGATTATCGTATATGTAAAAGATAACGGAGGGGGTTTTGAGATCGATAAAATAAGCGATCCTCGAGCAAACGAAAACATTCTTAAAGATAGCGGCAGAGGTATCCTGATAATGAAATCTTTGATGGACAAGGTGGTAGTGACGTCTGATAATCAGGGAACAGAAGTTCAGCTGGTGAAGTACATAAATAGAGGTAATTAATTTTTGGGACGGACGATGAAAACACACGTGAGTTTAATAATATTATTTATATTAACCCAATCCGCTGCCGCATTTCCGGGTGAGTTTCCAAACGAGCGTGGAATTGGGCTTACCCTAACTGATAAGGGAGCAGGCGCCAGGTACGCTTATAACTGGAATCTGAACCGAAAAAGTTTCATTGCAATGGACATCGAATTAATACTCGTTAATGGCCCCAATGAAGTTCCAATAGTGGACCCTTTTACAGGAATAACATTTAAATTATTCAATGAAAACCTTCTGTTGTTCCCTGTAATGATAGGTTATAAGAGAATGCTCTTCGTGGACCAGATTGTCGATAACTTGAGACCATATGTTCAAATATCAGCAGGACCCGTTATGGGATTTGATATGAAAGACGAATCAGATGTAAATAATAATGTAGGTTTTATTGAACAATTTTCAAAAGGCAAAGCGTATTATACTATCGGAGCAAAGTTTAATCTCGGAGCGAATATCCAAACAAGTAAGGGGAATTTTATTAACGCAAGTATCGGTTATAGCATCATAGATTTTGGAAAAGTACTTGATAATAGAGTTCCATTTGGAGGAATTGCCTTAAGAGTGGAAATCGGTAAATGGATTAAATAAGAATCTGAATATGTCGCCGGCAATTAATCATGATTATTTTTTTGTAGATAAATCAGACATAGCTGGTGATAATCTTCAGATAACCGGAGATGAGGCTCATCATCTGCGTAAAGTGTTTAGAAAAGAAGTAGGCGCTGAAATTTGGGCTGTTGATGGAAACGGAAATGCATATGAAGCTGTTATCCGTAACATCACTGAAGAGACAGTTAGCTGCGATATAATAAATGTAGTACATGAATTGAACGAGCCGAAAATTAAGTTAACGGTGGGATTGGGATTGTTAAAGGCATCGCATTTGGAGGAAACGCTGAACAGTTGTACACAGCTGGGCATATCTTCTCTTATTCCTTTGGAGACATCCCGTGCGATAAAAAAATCTGTCAATTTGAGTAGACTCAATAGTATTGCCGTCTCGGCGATGAAACAGTCAGGAAGATGTAGATTACCACTGCTGAGAGATTCAATCCAATTCGAGAAATTTATCTCAGAATCTGACAGCTACGATTTAAAGATTCTCGCATCAATGGATAAAAATGTTTCTTCGCTGAGTGCTTTTATGGGCAGCATTAATGGTTCCGTCATAAACAGGGCGGTGCTTATAGTTGGTCCTGAAGGTGATTTTTCAGGCGAAGAAATTGATACCGCTATCAATGCGGGATTTAATCCTGTATCACTTGGCAGTAGGCGTTTGAGATCGGAAACCGCATCCACGGCGGCTGTCTCGATAATTATGAATCATTTTGAAGGAGTAGATAATAACTGATGGCATCAGCTGATAACGATTGCCTTTTTTGTAAAATAATATCAGGAGACCTACCAACGGATTTTGTATATGAAGATGAGAACATTGTGGCATTCAGGGATATTAATCCCCAAGCGCCGACTCATATACTCCTTATTCCAAAGGATCATATAGCATTTGCCGCCGATATCAATGAAACGCATTCAGACTTACTCTTCTCAATGTTTAACACGGCGAATAAATTAGCCTCAGAAGAGGGTATTTCCTCAGAAGGTTACCGACTTGTAATTAATAATGGAAGGGGAGCAGGACAAACGGTGTTTCATTTACACTTACACCTGCTTGGTGGTCGCCCGATGCTCTGGCCTCCGGGGTAATAATTAAAAATGTATTTATCAAAATTAGACATATTCGGATTTAAGTCATTCGCCACCAAGACGGTAATTCCCATTGAAAGGGGAATAACCAGCATAGTGGGTCCCAACGGATGCGGTAAAACGAATATTGTCGACGCTATCCGGTGGGTATTGGGTGAGCAGCGTTCAAGTATGCTCCGCACAGAGAAGATGCAGGACGTTATATTCAACGGTTCAAAAGGGAGAAAACCGCTTGGATACGCCGAAGTATCATTAACACTTCATAATAACAGAGGCGTTCTTCCTATCGAATATACGGACGTTATGATAACTCGAAGGCTGTTTCGCGATGGTGAATCCGAATATCTTATAAATAAGAATCTTGTTCGGTTAAAAGATATAAATGATCTATTTGTGGATACCGGAATGGGTCCTGATGCGTACTCGGTGATTGAGCTCAAAATGGTTGATAGCTTACTCTCTGAGGAACCAATCGAGCGTAGAAAGATGTTCGAGGAAGCCGCAGGAATAACAAAGTATAAAAATCAGCGAAGGGTGACTCTTAGAAAGCTGGATGCGACTAAAACAGATCTTCTCAGAGTATTTGATATTATTAGCGAAGTGGAGAAAAACGTTCGTTCTCTAAAATATCAGCTCAATAAATTTAAAAAATATCAACAGGAAAAAGATATACTTATTGAAAGTGAAATCCGATTAGCGCGTTATCAGTATCACGACATTCTGCGGGAAATGGCTCCGCTGGCAAAGAAGCTGCAAACACAAAAACTTCAGCGGGATGATGCAGCCAGTCAGATAGAAATGGATGAAGCGCTCCACAGGCAAATAGAGAAGAAGCTTGAGGCGTTGGACAGTGAAATAGAATCATGCGAAATAAAAGTGGAAAAACATGCGCAGCTTCTTATTGACTCAAAAGAAAGACAGGGATACGCAAAACAAAGAATTGTGTCCGAGCAAACTGCCATCGAAAATGCTGAACATCGGATTGAATCAGCAAATGTCCGATTAAAGGCTCTTGGCGATCAGGAGAAAATGTTTTCTGAACAGCTGGAACTATCTCAGGGATTACTAAAGAGGCAGTCGGAACAGCATGGTAAAATCCAATTGAAATTGGATTCGGCTATCGAACAGCTAAAATCCAAACAAAACTATCAGAGAGAACTTGAACATGAGCGGGCGGTTCACATAGAAAAAATAGGTAAACTTAACGGTGAGAAACAAAAATATATAGCCCGGGCAGAAGCGATAGAAAACAGTGGAGAAGCAAGGCTCAACGAGAAAGGAGAGTTGGAAGAGACTCTTAAATCATCCACAAAGGAGTTACATGACGCAAATAGACGCCGTAAAAGGATAATAACCGATAGAACACTTTTCGAAGAAAAAATGTCCGCCTCTACTGAGGAGATTGATAAATTAAAATCCAAAGTTTCGAGATTGGAAGAAGAAAAATCAAATCTGACATCCCGTGAAAATAATCTCAAATCGAGAGTAAGCATACTCAGCGAACTAATAGAGGGAAGAGGAGGGCACTCCAGCGGTGTAAAAAATTTACTTGAAAATGGCGCTGGTCTTTCCGGCATACAGGGAACTGTAGCGGACTTGATTGAAGTAAAACCTGATTATAGGAAAGCGATTGATCAATCATTAGGCAGCGAAAGCGATTGGGTTGTTGTAGATACGCTTCCGAATGCCAAATCTGCCGCTCAATGGGTGGCGGAATCCAAGAAGGGTTCCGTAACGTTTCTGGCGCTTGATTCTCTAAAAAATATTAAATCAAACGGCAGTACGCACAACGGATTTTTACCTGCTTCTGAATTTGTGAGCTCCCGGTATGACGGATTAGTCCCGAGCCTTTTCAGCGATCTATTGATAACCAAGAACGGTAATGATTATCAAGTCCCCGAAGGATACCGAGTTGTAGATATTAAAGGATATATGTACGACGGCGCCGCGATGATTAAATCCGGTGGATACGAGTCGGATGATTCGGGCAAAGTAGGAAGAAAAGAGCTTCGAATCGAACTCTCGAATAAAATCGAAGCCGTAGAAAAATCTCTATTAGAGAATAATAAAGAGTACGCATCAGCAAAAGACTCTCTTGAGACTACAAGGAAATTGATTGATGAATTAACGACTCAGATAAGAGAAATATTAACTGAAGACGCCACTCTTGCGGGAAGTATAAACGGATTAGAGTCAGAAATAGTCAGAGTAAATAATAGACTGACTCAAATGGAGTCGGAGGGTTCAGATAAGGAAATCCTCGAAAAACTAAGCAAATCCGAAGATGAAATACAAATTAAAATAGATTCTCTTGAACTACACCAGGCAGGCTTTCTGAAAAAATATGAGGAAATGATAGAAGAAGTCGAAACGGCTTCAAAGGAAAAAGATGATATATCTGCCGAGCATCAGGAAGCAATGATTGCAGTGGTTGCAGAGGAGAGAAATCAGGATGCATTAAAATTTCGGCTATCAGGAATTGAGGAAACCCGTGTTGACG
>JACZTG010000010.1 GCA_022573815.1 Candidatus Neomarinimicrobiota bacterium | reverse complement strand
TTGATACCTACTGTCTATTATCAATAGTATAACTTGCCGCTGAAGGTCTTTTGTAATCCCAGGTTATCGTGCTGTCACTCCCCCCCCGCGTATGCGTGATTTTACCAGTAGAAGCGTTTGTTACGTAAGACCAACCTGCTGGTTTGGGATTCAAAACAGAATCAAGAAGCGATACATCTGATGTCGGGTAAACTTTACTTCCATTTTGTACAATCTGGTTAGCGGCGTAAGTTTCCAGCCCTGCCCGAATAGATCCGATTATCTGATTTTCAACTTCAATCTTAGCTCTGCCTTGCAGCGCAAAGAACTTCGGCACCGTCATTGCCGCCAAAACTCCAAGTATTGCGATAACCGTTACTAATTCGATAAGAGTAAAACCTTTTTCATTTCTCTTCATCGTTTTTCCTCCTGATTGTTTATTCATTTTGTCTTTCTTCATTTTATTAATTGATTAAGGTGAAAATTCCATAATTAAATTTATCGGGTCGTTCTGATCGTGAATCGTAAATTTTGGTCCTGTATAATCTATATTTATATCGCCGGGTATTCGTATGTACCGTACCGAGCCGTCTCTTATCAGCGTAAATACATAAGGCTGATCATTATACGGAGAAACAGGTATCGGTTCCATTTGTCTTATCAATCTTGTCGTTATTGCATCAGTGCTGTCATTCGCAAGTATAATGGGAGAATTCGCGGGCGTAGAGAATTTCGCTTCCTCCATTCCCTGTCTCGTCAGTCTGTTTTGGAAATCTGTAGAAAGAGTCTGACCGATAATGCTGATATTTACCAGTGTGGTTCTCACTTTCGCTTCCTCTTGCTGCTCGGCAAACTTGGGAACAGCAATGGCTGCGAGAGTTCCCATAATTGCTGTTGTGACAACAAGTTCCATTAGCGTAAATCCGTGTTTATTTCTATTATATAATTTCATCATTTTCATATTCAGTACAATATTGTACAATTGGCGTGCCACTCTTATATTCAGTCTGATTGCGTCATACAGTAAGTAGTTGATAATACTTGCTTAACACTGATTATATTTTTTTAAATTAGATGATTGTTGTCACATATTTAGTGTATATATATTAGACATACGACCAAGATTATTACATAGGGTGTGTGTATAATTATTTTACACTATTTTTCCCAACTATATTTATTCTGTTCTGATATATCTGATGTTTCTCTAACTTGAATTAAAATAAAATATGTCGCCTTTGCGAGCGAAGCAAAGCAATCTCGTAATTGAGATGGCGAGAGATATGAGACTGCCTCGTTGTCTTTCGTTTCCTCGCCCCACAAACTATTTTATTTTCATTCAAAAATTTAATCACCCAAAGACCATTCAACCACGTATTTTATTATTACAATTTCCACTTGCATAGACTCGCAGAACCTAATATATTCAGTAGATGTACAACGGCGATAAAAATTTTGGAGGTTTAAAGATATAATGGCTTTAATGGGTACTTTACGAAACAAAACTCATTTTATTCTGTGGTTTTTACTTGTTACTTTTATCGGCAGCCTTGCGGTAGGCGGTTTTGTGGGCGGAGCGGACATTCTTGACGTAATAACAGGCAAAGCGGATTATTTTGATGCTGTTGCAATTGTAAACGGCGATCAGGTTAAGACTGAAGACTACTATAATATACTTAATTTTCGATATGATCAACTTAGAGATCAAGGTATCGGTGAAATTACAGAAGATATGCGTGTGCAGTTAGGAAACGAAGTGTGGACCGAGCTCGTAACGGAAACCATTATGCGCCAGGAAATTGAAAGGCGTGAAATACCTGCAACTAACGGTGAAGTGATCTGGCAGATGAGAGAAAATCCGCCCGACTATTTTCGCCGCGACACGGTTTTTCAGACTGACGGAAAATTTGATATAGCTAAATATCGTCAGTTCCTTAATGACCCTAACAATAATTGGCGTGTTTATGAGAACGATGTACGAAACGCATTGCCGCGCCAGAAGATGTTATATCTTCTTGCTTCTACAATCCGGGTAAGCGATGAGGACGTTCAAGAGCACTATAAAATGAATAGATTGCGTTATCATATTCGCTACCTGACCATAAACAACACTAAATTTATGAACGACCCGTCAACCCGCGCCTCGGATGAGGAGATTGCGGAATGGTATAATGCTCACAAAGATGATTATCGTACCAGAGCAGGACGGATAATGAAGTATGCGTCATTCAGTAAGCAGCCTACCGCAGAGGACACTTCTGCGGTAGTTCAAGAAGCTATTGAGCTTAAAAACAGAACCGAAGCCGGAGCAAAATTTGACGAGCTGGCAAGAGCATATTCTGACGGCCCGTCTGCATCCGCGGGTGGTGATTTAGGGTTTTTCGGTAAAGGTGTAATGGTCAAAGAATTTGAGGATGCGGCATTTTCAGGTAATGTAGGCGACGTTATTGCTCCTGTCCATACTAAATTCGGCGTTCATGTCATTCAGATTACCGAGAAGCGTACTAAATCTGACGGAAGCGTTGAAATAAAGGCGAGCCACATCCTTCTTGAAATTAATGCGGGACCGAACAGTTTAGCTAACAGCAGATCCAACGCCAATCTATTCGCATTTGATGCTCGCGATTTAGGATTTGAAGCCGCTTCCGAGAGCAATAATGTTACAATCCAACAAACTGAGCTTTTGAATGAATTCGATCTAAAGATTGAGAATATCGGATCTCTTAACGATGCCGTTCTCTTCTCGTTTCGGGCTAAAGAAGGTGATATTAGTGAGATATACGAAAATGAAAACGGATATTACGTATTTCAATTAGAGGAAATCTTCGAAGAAAATATCCAGCCGTTATCAGAAGTGGAACAGGGAATAAAAGCTGTTATAGAATCACGACATCAAAGTAACCGGGCATTATTATATGCGCAAGAGCTGTACGAAAATGCTAAAAAATCAGAGCTGACCCTTGAAAATATTGCCGGCGCCGATGAAGAAATCAAAATAAAATCAACTCCCGCATTCACGCTTGCCTCTCATATTCCCGGAATTGGAAAAAGCGGAATATTATCGGGAGTTCTTTCACAATTAGATCCCGGTGAGATCGCCGAGCCGGTGCTTGTGAATGCCAGCGCAGTTATCGCGGAATTAATCGATAAAGAATCGTTCGATCAAAAAGCGTTTGAAACTGCTCAAGCCGAGATACGCCGTGAATTAATGAATGAGCAGAACAGCAATATTTTCAATAAATGGATGGACGACTTAAAAGTTAACTCCAAGGTGGAAGATTTACGAAATATAGGGTATGAAAGGGAATTTCATAACCATCTCTAATTCAATTCATTTAGCCTCTAAAATATAAATTTCTTCGGGTGATTCTTCTTCGAAAGGAGAAGAATCAAAATCTCCGTAAAATTCCTTTATCTTAAGTCCGCTCATATCCACAATCAGTTCCATCTCTTCCGGTGAAAAATATCTCATTGAGGTCTGTTGAATTATCTCCTCCCTTTTTCCATCGCTTTCCTCAATAATATATATAAATTCATACTCGTTCCATTTTTCTTTCCAATGAGCTTTTTTTATTCGTGATATACGGGTTAATTTTCTACCGTCTGCCATCTCAAATCGCGGAACATCAGTTATCGGCCCGAAAGTAGATGTGAACAGAACTGCGGGCGTTGGATTAAACATATCAAAAATGAACACTCCGTTGGGCGAAAGATGCTCCCGAACACGATTCAGACAATTCACCTGATCATCCGTGGAAATCAGATGCTGGAAAGGTCGAAACGGCATTATTATAAGGTCAAACTTTCTATTTAAACGAAAATCGGTCATATCCCCTCTTATAAGCATAATTCTTTCCGAAATGGAATCGGGTTCCCCTTGTAATTTTCTTTTGAGCTTCTTCAGCATCGGCATTGAGTAATCCAAGCCTATAATATTCAGATCCAAATACGCTAATGGAATAGCGACTCTTCCTGTTCCACAGCCTAATTCAAGCAGATCACCGCCGTATTTGTTGGCGCAATTCAGATAAAATTCGACATCTCCTCTTTCAGCATACAAAGGAAGATAATCGTAGAGATCGGAGAAAATATCCTCTGAATAATCTCCATATTTGACATAAAAGTCGTCTGAAATCATTATGATAGGTCTTTACTAAGAATATATAATCGTTGAGATTAACGGACTTAAGTTATTTATCTATCCAAACGCCTATATTCGAATACTTTGCTATTCTGTTTTCAAGCAGAATATCGACCGGAAGATTACCTAATTCTCTGACGTTTGTTAAGATAGCCTTTTTTAAACTCTTTGCGGCGGCTTCCGGACTCCGATGCGCTCCTCCGTCAGGTTCTTCAATTATTCCATCTATGATACCTAGCTTGAGTAAATCATTTGGCGTAAGTTTAAGCGCTTCTGCGGCTTCAGGCGCTTTTGACGAGTCCCTAAAGAGGATTGACGCGCATCCTTCGGGCGATATAACGCTGTACCAGGTATGTTCCATCATCAGGACCCGGTCACCAATTCCAATTCCTAATGCGCCTCCGCTTGCGCCCTCACCTATTATGATTATCAGAACCGGGACAGTCAGCTTGCTCATTTCCAAAAGATTCCTCGCTATTGCTTCAGCCTGTCCTCTCTCTTCAGCGCCCAAGCCGGGAAACGCACCCGGAGTATCTATAAGCGAAACTATTGGTCTATTAAATTTCTCAGCAAGTTTCATTATCCGTAACGCTTTTCTATATCCCTCAGGATGAGCCATTCCAAAATTTCTTTTTATATTTTCCCGCGTGCCTTTTCCTTTTTGATGGCCTACCAATAAAATGTTATGACCGCCAATTTCCGCAAGTCCGGTTACCATCGCGGCATCATCCCCAAAGAGTCTGTCGCCGTGCAGTTCGGTGAAGCTATCACAGATCATATCAATATAATCGAGGGTGTACGGTCTGTCGGGATGTCTTGCCAGAAGAACTTTTTGCCAGCGTGTTAATTTGGCATATGTTTCTTTAATTAAGCGAGTTCTTTTTGCCCGCATTTTTTTCACTTCATCGCCGACCTCTGAACCGGATACCATAGTTCTCGATTCGAGCTCCGCAATCTCATCGTCCATTTCAACAATGGGTTTCTCAAAATCGTATAAAAATTTTGGCAAATCCGCTCCTATAAGTGAAATAAATCTTTGATGAGAATTTCTATATCGAGACGGATAGACTGATTACGAAGATAATAGTGTTCATATCGTGCGTATTCTTCACTGTTTGACTCTTGCCGCCTCATAATTTCTGTTAAACTTGTCAATCCGGGTTTGAATCGTATCATCTCTTCTGAAGACGATTCAAACAGTATTTCGGAACCCACAAAACTTAAATTACCTAAGAAGACGTGATAAAGTAAAGGATAACCAGCCAATCGATTTCTCTTTTTAATAACCCCATCAGAGAGAAATATCACACCCTTTTTATGCCCGTCATAAGTATTAAATTTCATTTTCTTGAATGATAATCCTGTCGCTAATGTATAAATCATAGCAAATGGGAATAACAGTATCAGAAGCGGAAAGGAGAGAATTATATCAAAAGAACGTTTAAGTACTTTATTCGTCAGCTTATCTATATTATAATTCATATCGAGTAATGATATATCATCTATCGGCTCCACACTCGATTTACCGATAATAAAATCCATATCTTTGGCTACAATCTTAAAATTGAGATTCAAATGTTTCATATTATCAATTATACTTAATATCTCCTCGTAACTGCTGAATTCCGTAGAAAAAATCAGATTTGTAATTTTTCGTATCTTGATAATTTCGTCAATTTCGGAAATGTTACCCAAATAAACATATTCTTCGGGGAAATCCGATGGAGATTCATTTCCGATAAATCCGACTATATTGTATCCCTGATCTACTTGCTCATTTATTTTATCAGCTATCTTGCGTATTTCAATTCCTGAGCCGATGATAGCAGTTCTTCGCGTGGCCAAAGTCTTGCCTAATGTACCGATATATGGAATCCATTTCGTTTTTTGAGCAAGTCTTATAATTATACGCCATGAAGGCAGCAGGATAATGTTGAACAGAAGCAACCAGATCAATACTTCTCGCGAATAGGCAAATTGCTTAAAGAAAAACGTAAATGTGGTGTTGACAAAAAAACCGAGAATTACTCCCCACGCCGCAAATGTAGCCGAATATCGCCTTCTATCATACATTTTAAGCACGTATAGCGTTATCAACCAGATAGAAGTGTAAATCATCGTAATCGACAGATAAGAACTCCATTCAGATAGGGAACCGAATTTTATAATTAACGATAGACTAATCGAAACCTGCATTAATAATATATCGAGAGCGGCGGGAGCAATTAATCCGCCAATTTTTGCAGCATAAGAAAGAGAAGCTCTCAATATTATTCCAATATAGAGAAACATAACCGATAAAAACGATTTGGATTTGCTGAAATGTTTTTTGACAAATTGTATTTGCGCCTTATAAAACATTCCTATGACGTCATATCGCACAGCTTTCGTACTTTCGCCTTTATAGTGAATTATTTTAGTCTGCGGAACGTAAAATATCTTATATCCCGCTTTTCGCATTCTGTAAAACCAGTCCAGGTCTTCCCCGTACATAAAAAAATCCTCATCCAGGGTTCCCACTTTCTCTATTACTTCCTTCCTGACCATGACGAACGAACCGGAAACCGCATCTACTTCCGACAGCTCGTCTTCATCAAGGTAGGTTAAGTTGTATTTTCCGAATATTTTACTATTGGGGAAAAGGTGATTGAGACCCAAAATCTTCGGCAATACCACCATTGGAGTCGGCGAGCTTCGCCTGCAAGCAGGTTGGAGAGTTCCGTCTGCGTTTAGGACCTTACATCCCGCTGCTCCGGCTTCAGGATGCGTCTTAAAAAAATCCATCAATACGCTGAAGGTATCTTCCTGAACAACCGTATCCGGATTGAGAAGAAGAATAAAATCTCCGTCAGATTTGTCAATCGCGAGATTATTAGCTTTCGCAAAACCGAGATTTTCATCATTACGAATCAATTTCACTTCAGGAAATTTAGACTCAACCATCTCGGCGCTTCCGTCAAGTGATCTATTATCAACAACGAAAATCTCGCATTCAATTCCGGAAGACGCTTTATATGCCGACTCAAGGGTCTGCTTTAGAAACGTTTTTACGTTATAACTTACTATAACTATCGAAAGTTTGATAGCGATTACCCCAGCTTTCCTGTGAGATGCTGGTATTTGAGTTGCCAGACGACTTTAGCGGCTTCTACCATAATTGAGAAGTTCATCTTTGAACGACCGAGAGTTCTATCAACAAAAATTATAGGAATTTCAACCACTTTGAAACCTTTACACCATGCCCTGAAATTCATCTCCAATTGAAAGGAATATCCGCCCGAATGCACCGCATCAAGATCAACTGCCTCAAGTACTTCCCTGCGAAAGCATTTAAACCCGCTCGTAGTATCGTTCAGCGGAATTCCCGTGATAACTCGGCTATAAATGTTGGCGCTATAGCTTAATAATAGTCTTCTGATTGGCCAATGAACGACATTTACTCCGTTGAGATATCGCGAACCTACAACCACATCAGCATCTTTACTCGCTTCGATAAAGTTAGGTATTTCAGCCGGATCGTGTGAAAGATCCGCATCCATTTCGATAATCCTATCATAATCTCTCTCAAGAGCGTATTTAAATCCGGCCACATAAGCCGTACCCAAACCTTCCTTTTTCTCACGCGCCATCAGAGTCACCCGTTTTTCGGTTTTCATAAGTTTTTTAACCAAATTACCCGTTTTATCAGGCGAATTGTCATCTACAACCAACACATCGACATCCGGAGCAAATTCGAAAACCAGCTCTATTGTTTTCAAGATATTATCCGATTCATTATATGTGGGTATAATTACTAATACATTCATCCATTCATCTCCGAAATCATTATATCCATTCCATGTGCAATCCCGAGTATTTTCAGCCCGAGTGTGTCTCTTGCCTTTTCGGTTCGCAATCCGGCTTTTTTGGGTCTGTTGGCAATCTGACCAAGGTCTTCGGTTTTTATGGGAAATATTAACTCCTGAGGATAATCAAACTTATCGGCGATTATCTGCGCGAATTCAAATCGGTTCAGATAATCTGCGCCTGCGTAATTAAACAATCCCTCAGCCTCCAATTGGATAATTCGCAATATGCAAGCCGCGAGATCATTAGCTAAAGTGGGGTTACTGAACTGGTCGTTTACAACTCTGATTTTATTCCCCTGTGATAATTCCTTTTGAACCCAACTAACGAAACTTGCCCTGGCGGGTACGGCATTTCCATATAGTACGTTCGTTCTGATAATCGCATATTTGATGCTTGAGCCGTTGATAACATTTTCCGATGCAAGTTTTGACCGTCCATAATAGCAGGCGGGCGAAGGCAAAGCCTCTTCAGGATACGGCCCGTCTTCACCATCAAAAACGTAATCTGTTGAAATATGGATTAATTTTGCGTTCACATGTCTTGCAACCTTAACGATATTTTCAACTCCCTCAACGTTTGTCTTCCAGCAATTTTCTTTGTTCGCCTCACAGCCATCTACATTTGTATATGCAGCTGCGTTAACTATCACTCCCGGATTGGTTGATCTGATAATTTCATTTACCCTTCCGGAATCCGTAATATCTCCTTGATGATAATCAATATTTTTCGAATTCTTATAGGTCTTTTTTCCTTTTCCGACGGCAATTATCTGGTAAGAACTATTCATTTCAGCCAACAGCTTCTGACCGAGAAGACCGTTAGCTCCAAAAACTAAAACTCTCATTTTATCCTGATATTTGCTATCCATCAGTTCCCGTAATACGATTCAAATCCGCAGAGAGTATACCTTCCACACCGCTCATTCTGCTAACCGCTCCTGCCACAATATTTGCTGTCTCAGCTGATTTGATAATGCCTGATCCCCTTAAATATTCTAATGCAAAAGCTGCCCCATACGCATCGCCGCAACCGGTTGGATCAACCAAATCACCTGTTATCGCAGCTGGGATATAGCTGGATTTAATGTTTTTACCCTCTCTGCAAACAACAAGAGAGCCTTCGGAGCCGAGCGTGATATTTACCACTTTTATCCCGTTTCTCACCATATCTTCGGCGAGTTCCTGAATCGCAAAATAAGTAGATTCGCCATTCACTAAATTTTCCGCTTCTACCGAGTTCATTTGGACACAATCAAAATTTTCTGCCCAATCCCGCCACTTCGGAAGCGCTTGAGGAAACCGGATACCTTTTTTATCAATCCCTAACAAAAGACTGTGAATATCCAAAAACATCAGTCCGTCGTAATTTTCTCTTAACCGGCGCAGCACCTGCAAGCCCATTTCAAACCCGGAAATAAAATTTATGAGGATAGCATCTGTATTCATTATCGGTTGGAGGTCTTCGAACTCCATTGGCGGCAGAATATCTTGAGCAATTTCCACCCGTTCATTTTCATTTTTATATCTCAAATTCACTTTATTGTTAGGAAACTCCGAACGATGGAGCGCTGATGTGTCAATCCTGTCCATCATACTTAAATCTAAAATTACATTATCCCAAATATCATAACCGACTGGAGTAGCGGGCAATAACGTTTCACCCTCTTTAAGTAATTTATGGAATGTAGCGATGCTATAGAATGCGCCGCCCCAACTTTTTGTGACTGTGCCATCAATAGTCCTGATTTCATCAAGCACAATATTTCCTATAAGCCCGATTTTCATCGTTTAAAGTTTTGCGCCTTTTGCCCTGAATTCTTTAAGTTTGTCTTGTAAATTTTCATCGTCAACCGCCAATATTTCAACTGCGAATATCGCCGCATTTTTTGCTCCCGCTTTTCCAATCGCCATAGTTGCCACGGGAATTCCCGCCGGCATCTGAACAGTGGAATACAATGCATCTATTCCGTTTAAATGTGAACTTGACAGCGGCACTCCGATAACGGGCAAAGTTGTATGCGCGGCTACTACACCTGCAAGATGCGCTGCCATCCCCGCCTGTGCGATTATACACTTGAATCCCTTTGAGCGAGCTTTCGACACATATTCTGCCACATCAGTCGGATTTCGATGAGCAGACAGAACTTTAGATTCGTAGCTAACGCCAAAATAATCCAAATATTCTTCGGTGGCTTTCACATTTTCTGCGTCTGACACGCTTCCGGAAAGAATTGCTACTAAATGTAATTTATCGTTCATATTTTCGTTCCTTATTGCTAATAATTTATGATTCTGAATTTACAATATTTCAATCTTTTGTACGAAAACTTTTAGCCATCAGTTCAAGTGTTCTGAGATATTTTAGCTTTTCATCTCCGGGAGAAAACACAGCTCCGTCAATAAAATACCTTCTTCCGGTTTTTTCATCGTAAAAAGCGAATGATACATAGGGTCCGCCAAGATGTTCATCTATCTTTTCATATAAACCCCTGACTTTTAAAACCACCCAATCGCCAATCTTTATTCTTTCGGAAAAAACGTAATCACGATTTACTCTAACGCTGTCAAATAATGAGACGCCGAGCTTGTCTCTATTATTCAGTATCCAATCTACGTCAATTACGGGTATATCGTCCACCTCCTCCCACTGAACCAAAAACCATCTTCTAACTCCGTGACTCGCTAACCACAATATATGATTTTCCTTATCATCAAGCACAACCTTGTAATCAAGGGGAATTTTAAAAGTATAGCCATGGTCGTCCATTATACTCTCTGAAAGCCTGCTGAGGGTTCGTTTACCGAGAACTCTGGTTCTTGCTCTCTCATTCGCAGCATCGTTAAATTTGCTGAATAAGAAATATGAGTTTTCTTCAATTTTTATTCGCAAATCTTCTTCTTTCCATGCCGATAAAATCATCAATTTCTGATCGCGGGCAAATTGATTATCCGTTATGACCACATAAATCTCACCCTTCCTGATCTTTGCTATCACATTGCTTCCCAACATGTCTTTTATAATTTTAGTTGTTTTTCCTTCTTTGGATAAAGTGCCTAAAATGAGAAGATTTTTCTGCCGTAATCGATTATTTAACATCGACGGAGGAGACCAAAATAGAGTTAGCAGCTTTTCCGTTTGAGGCGTATATATCTTTCTTTCAAAAACTTTTTCCAGTAAGGGTCGATATTTCACCCAATCTGAGGAATCCGCTATAACCGCAATCACATTTTCACCGCCTAAGGACATTTTTTTCCTTTCTGAACAGCCTGAAATCAGAGTAAAAATGAAAAGTAAAATAGTTATCCGATTCACACCGATTCTCCACGCCTTAAATAATACAGCACGCCTGAGCCGGTGCATCTTCTGCCGAATGATGTCCATTTTCCGCCCATCAGCCATGAAATCTTTAACGTCCAAATCAGCAGCAGCCAATTGATACTCCACCTTGCATTCCACCGATGTTTATCGGCTCTCTTTAATGCTGACATAAAAACGTTATGAAGTGTATCCCAGGGAATATTTCTGTAATTGGAAACAGAAAATCCATGATTTTCCGCTAATTTAGTAAGATGCTCTCTGTCAAAATGATACAGGTGTCTCGGTAGATCAAGTCCTATCCAATCACTTTTATATTGTTTTGCGTCATAACTTTTGATATTCGGAAGAGCGATAAGCAGATAGCCGTCATCTTCCATAAGTAATTTTAACGACTCTAAGGTTGCTGACAGGTCGGAAACTTTATCAAGTGTGTGCCACATCGTTATCACATCGAACTTTTCCGTGTTTTTTTCTACCAATTCATCTAACGTATTCACAACGTCAAGACCGTAATGTGAAATAGCGTAATCCATTCCAAGTTTATCAACCTCAATTCCCTGTACTTCCCATTTTGCCGTTTTCATCTCGAACATAAAATCTCCGGTACGGCAGCCAAAATCCAATAACCTCCCGATTGTAGGCAGCTTGTCAATCGCTCGCCTTTTCCACCTGACAGATGCAGGATGAAATATTTTAAAAATCCAATCAGATATTGATTTCGGCTCGGCCAATATGTTAAAAGCATCGCCGCCTACCATAAACGGAGCGCTATGTTTTTCCTGATCAACAGGTCGCGGATTGGTATACAAAAAACCGCAGTCCACACATTTAACTATATCGTATTTGTTGGAACCCGATTCAGAAAGTCGGTCGCTTGATGTGAGGTAATGATCGGAACTTTCCGACCCGCACAAAGCACATTTAGTCTCTACCAGCATCGCTTATTATCTTTTCCGTCTCATATTCAATGGTGCAAATTCAACTTCCCTCTCAGCGATTTTCACACTTTTAACGCGTATTCGAATTTTATCTCCAAGTATATATTTTTGCTTGTTATTCCGTCCTATGAGCCTGTGTCTGTCTTTTTCATATTCATAATAGTCATCGGTGATAAGCTTTATGGGAATGAAACCCTCAACAGGAAATTCAATAATCTCAATAAACAGCCCTGCGCCGATGACGCCGCTTATTATGCCGTCAAATTCTTCACCTATCTTTCCGGAAAGAAATTTCACTTCCTTAATTCGCGCATAATCTCGTTCCGCGCTGACGGCTATCCCTTCACGCTCAGAACTCTGAATCGCTATCTTTTTAAGTCTGACTCCGTCGGAACGTAAATTGTTTCCTCTGGATTTCTTCGCATATTTCTTTAGAAGTCTGTGTGCGATCAAATCGGGATACCTTCTAATCGGCGAGGTAAAATGACTGTAATACTTGAACGCAAGGGCGAAGTGTCCCACATTCTTATCGGAATAAATCGCTTTCGCCATTGAACGGAGTGCAACTTTTTCCAAAAGGTCTTTTTCGGGTAATTTTTCGATAATCTCCATTATATCTCTGAAATCTTCCGATTTTATTGGAGAAGATATTTTCACCTTAACGCCAACAAATTTGAGCATTTCGAATAGATTTTTTACCTGTTCCTCTTTGGGTTTATCATGGATTCGATAGAGAAAGGGTAGTTTTTCAGCTGCTCGCTCGCCGGCAATATGGCGTGATACTGTTCTGTTTGCGAGAAGCATAAACTCTTCCACAAGTCGGTGACTTTCTAATCGCTCTGCGCGGTACACATCAAAAGGCATACCGTTCTCGTCCAGCCTGAATTTTGATTCCGAGAGATCGAAATCTATACTCCCGTTTGAAGCTCTCACTTTCCCCAAAGTTTTTGCGATCTTATTCATCCTATTGAGTTCTTCAAAATATTTTCCCTTGCCTTCGTCAAGAATCTCCTGAACTTCATGATACGCAAAACGATGTTTCGATTTTATAATCGATGGAGTGATATTATAATTCTTTACTTCCCCCTTACTCGTTATCTCTAATAATACTGAAAATGCGTATCTTTCCTCATTAGGTCGAAGACTGCACAAGTCATTTGAAATTCGCTCGGGAAGCATTGGTATCACATGATCAATAAGGTAAACGCTTGTAGCTCTATTAAATGCTTCATTGTCGAGCGCTGTGCCTTCCTTGACGTAATGACTCACATCCGCAATATGAATACCAATTTTAAAATTACCGTTATCCAACAGTTCAATCGACATTGCGTCGTCGAAATCCTTCGCTTCAATCGGATCAATGGTAAAACAATCTAAATCTCTCAGGTCAAGGCGGTTTTTTATCTCATCCATTGTTATTCCATCACTTAGAGAATCCGACTCGGACATAACTTTTTTCGGAAAAGTTTTACTTAAATTATATGTAGCGCAAATGGATTCGAAATCCGTGCCCGGTTCGTCGGGAAAGCCGATAATTTTAATTATTTCAACAACATTGACTTCGGATTCGGTATCAGATATGAGACGGGCAACAGCTTTTTGTCCCGGTTTACCGTTTTTCTCTTTGCCTTGACTCACGGGAAGGTTTGTCTTTAATGCTCTTTCATCGGGTACAAGAACGAAACGACCATTTTGTTCTTTCAGTGTACCGACAATTTGGGTTCTTTTTCTCTCAATAATTTTGGTGACTTTCCCCTCAGGATTTGGGCCGAACTGCCTGCGGGAAGTAATCTCAACGCTCACTACATCACCTCCGAGCGCGCCGCCCATATCATCTGCGGAGACGTATACATCCAATTCCTCTCCGGTAACTACAAATCCGAACCCTTTCATCGTAACGGAAAGAATACCTTCTAATGTTCGGGTATTTAGTATTGAGGAATAACGAGATTTCGGATGTTTATGAATCTTACCTGTTCTTTCCAGAGAATTAAGGAGCCTTTTAAATCGCACATATTCATTGGAATTTACTCCCATAGCACGGGCGATATCCTTCTGTTTAAATCTTTTTCCTGCCTTCTTTTCAACGAAAGCGACTATTCTATCTGCTAATTGAGCCAACTATATATTAATCCTTATTTTAGTATAACTAATAAATATACCGCAAGCAGATGGGAAGTGCAATTCCGATAAATTCAATGTTTAGAGGGTTTAAGAGCGATTCTGACTTACTAATATACTATTTTTTACCAATCGGCTGTTAAAAAATGTGTTGTCACTAAATGCCTTTTTTGCCTGAGACAAGAGCCACTGTTCCCATCCCCATTCGTTTCACGGTAACAGATGTAAATCCGGCTTCTTCCATCATCACCGCTACTCTGTCTGCATCCGGCACATTTGCTACCGACTCGGGGAGATAATCATATGCCTTTTTATCTCCCGTTATTAATCCTCCCACAAATGGAACTATTTTTTTAAAATAAACAGCGAACATCTTGCTGAACAATGAAGATTTCATAGGTGTTATTTCGAGAGAGGCAAACTTTCCTCCATTCCTTAAAACTCTATGGACTTCGCCGAACATTTCAGCGATGCCATCTACATTTCTCAAAGAAAATCCCGTTATCACCGAATCAAATGTCTCATCACGGAACGGCAATTTCAGTGCATCCATTCTGCCGAATGAAAACCGCTCCGACCGGTTTCTTTTCTCTGCTTTCTTTTTTGCTTCTTTCAGCATCTCGATTGACAAATCAGCGGAATATATCTCTTTTACGCCATATTTTTCTACCAAAAATCCAATGTCTCCTGTCCCACATGCGATATCCAACACACGGTTTGCTCCTTCCCGGCAAACTTCGCGCGCCGCAAGCGTTTTCCATCTCCGGTGGAAACCTGCTGTCATAATATCATTCATCAGGTCGTATCGGCCTGCGATATTGTCGAACATTCGCTGAACGGCTTCCTTTTTCTCAAGCGGAGCTTTCTCTTTATCTGCGTATGGAATCACTGACATTTATTACCTTCTATTTTTCAAATTCAAGAAAATATAGCACACATTCCAATCAAAATCTTCACGAGTTTCCAATCGTCATTTCCATTCCGCTTTTACGACAGCATCCTCGCCGAAGCGGGCACGGATGGAATCAATGGCGGCGTTCAGGAGAACCTGTTTTTCTTTGCCGGCGCTTTCGCTGAAGATTTCTGTTTGTCCCGTAGAACGCGACAACCTGAAAGCCTCTATTTCCAGCATACGAATTCGTATTCTCCTTTTCACCGTCTGCTCGAAAAGATTGCGGCTCGCCGAATAAACATCATCATCAAGAAAGAGCGGATGACGAAGTCGCGCCCTCCCCCGCTCCTCCATTTCATCGGAATAAACAACAAGAAGCCGGATCTCACCCATAAGAAGATTCCGCTTTCGCAATTCGTATCCGATGCGAGCGGTCATTTTGCCCACTGAAGCAAGCAATAAACCCCAGTCGTTTGTGTCCTCAGCAAAGGTAAACTCTTCCCGCAGAGACGGCTGAACTTTCGGAATCTGCACAGGAGAATCATCTATCCCCTTCGACTGACGATGCACAGGACTGCCGTCCTTCCCGATCAGCATAATGAGATGTGCCTCGGAGACGGCTGCCACCTGTCCTATCTTCAGGAGATTAACCTCCTGCAACGCCTGGAAGACGAGCTTGTCCACCAGCGGAAGTTTGTGAATGTGGTAAGGACTTATAAATGACGCTTCTTTGCCTTTTTCCACCTCGCGTATCGTCAGAGGCTTGGTTACGAACGAAGCGATTCTGCTGGTTAGTTTGTTACTCGCCACGCCCATAGCGCTTTGCAGATTCAGACGCTCCCGAATTTCCTTTTGTATCTTCATTGTGATATCCAAAGGAGGACCGAATAGCCTGGCAGTTCCCGACAGGTCAAGGTATGAATTGCCCCAATGGTGCGGCTCCACTAACGGCGTGAAATTGGAATAAATCTTGCGAAGAGCCGCTGACGCCATACGATACAATCGCCTGTTCGGGGGAAGAATAACCGCCGTCGGTGACAGACGAATCGCCTGCTGAAGAGGCATTCCCGGAAAAACGCCATCCTCCCGCACTTCGTCAGACGCAGCCGTAACAAGGCTCCGGGCGGAATTTATCGGCGCCACTATGACGGGTTTCCCTATTAGGGATGAATCGGCGACTCGCTCCACCGCTACGGGAAAAGATGGAACCTGCACCGCCGAAATCTGTCTCTCGTTCAGTCTCATATATACGCCTTTTGTTCACTATAGTCTAATACACCTGAAAATCAGTGTCAAGCGGAGTAGCTGAAAACATTTTCCTGCTTGACAATCATATTCCAAAACAGTATTATTACCCGACCCTTTAAACTTATCCGGCGAGATGGTAAGGGAATGAAAAATGAAAAAAATATTATATACATCCGCTCAAGGGCGGATTTTTTTTGAACTCAAAGGTAAAATATGAACGTTAAGGTAAAAGCGACAATAATGGATTCCGACGGATTATCCCGAACCATAACACGCTTGGCGCACGAGATAATCGAAAAGAATAAAGGAACAAAGGACTTAGCGATTATAGGTTTACGGACGCGTGGTGAATTTCTGGCGCGGCGTATCGCCAAAAAAATCGAAGAGATTGAAAACAATAAGATGGAAGTAGGGATTTTAGACGTCTCTCTTTATCGTGACGATTGGCGCGAATCTATGAAGCATCCTGAAGTCAGAGTATCGGAAATCCCGTTCGATATTGATAGCAAAAATGTAATCCTTGTGGACGATGTGCTTTACACAGGACGCACTATCCGGGCCGCTCTCGATGCGCTCATGGATTATGGAAGACCGGCAAGCATCCAGCTTGCGGTTCTTGTTGACAGAGGTCATCGCGAAATGCCTGTGGCTCCTGATTTTACGGGCAAGAATATTCCAACTTCCATCGGAGAGGAAATACGCGTCAAAATGACCGAAATCGACGACGAAGATTCCATTCTGCTCGTTGATGTGGAGAACTGATGAGCCGGTTATCAAGCAGGCATCTCCTGGGACTCGACGGAGTTCCTAAAAAGGATATTCAACTTATACTCGATACGGCGCTTACATTCCGTGAAGTTTTGGACCGGCCGGTTCCTAAAGTCCCTACGCTTCAGGGAAAGACCATACTGAACTTCTTTTACGAACCATCCACCCGGACTCGAATGTCATTTGAACTCGCCGAAAAACGGCTCTCGGCTGACAGCATTAACTTCAGCAAATCCGGGAGCAGCACTTCCAAGGGGGAGACACTCCGCGATACGATTGAAAATATAGAGGCGATGAAAATTAATATGGTAGTTATCAGGCACTCGGCGCCGGGTGCTGCCAAACTTATGACCAAATATGTCGATTCCAACATTATAAACGCCGGCGACGGCGGGCATGAGCATCCCACACAGGCGCTTCTCGATATGATGACGCTCCTCGAACGGGTCAAGAGCCTCAAAGGACAGAAAATTGCTATCATCGGCGACATTAAACATAGTCGCGTGGCGCGATCGAATATTCACGGGTTAAAGACAATGGGCGCGGAAGTAATGATTTGCGGCCCTAAAACACTCCTCCCTTATGAGGCGGAAGCTCTTGGTGTTCATATTTCCACCGACATAAACGAAGCTCTCGAGTTTGCAGATATACTCAATATCCTTCGAATACAATTGGAGAGGCAAACAGTAGGGTTATTCCCTTCCGTGAGAGAGTATCGAAAGTTTTTCGGGATTACAACCGACAGGCTGAACTCCACAGGAAAAACGTTTACTATCATGCATCCCGGACCGATTAATCGTGGCGTTGAGCTGGATAGCGATGTTGCGGACAGCGAGCACTCTGTCATACTAAATCAGGTATTCAACGGCGTCGCAGTTAGAATGGCAGTCCTTGTCTTACTTTCCGAGGCTGATAAAATTAAAGGAAATGTTAACTGATGTCCGAAAAATTTTCGGAAAATAAACTACTGCTCATCGAAAACGCTGTCATTGTGGGCAAATCCACATCGAAAGTCTCTATTCTAATTGAAAACGGCATCATTAAAGAGATCGGCTCTATATCCAAACCTCCCTCCGATGTATTCAAAGTTGACCTGAATGGCGCTTATGTCTCTCCGGGATGGGCGGATGTTCACGTTCACCTTCGTGAACCGGGCAGAGAAGATGAAGAAACGATTTTATCGGGTTCAAACGCAGCAATGGCGGGCGGTTTTACGGCTATCTGCTGTATGCCGAATACCGACCCTCCCCTTGATTCGGAAGATATGATCAGATCTGTATTGAAGAGTGCATCAGGTCATTTGGTTGAACTCTTCCCCATCGGAACCGTTTCCAAAGGTCGCCGGGGTGAGGAGTTAGCGGAGATGGGTTCTATGGTTGGGGCAGGAGCGGTCGGTTTTTCCGATGACGGCGACCCGGTAGAGGATGACGCTCTGATGCGCATCGCTCTTGAATATTCTCAAATGTTTGGTGTTCCCATCGTAAATCATTCGGAAGTTAAAGCTCTTGCGAAGGGCGGAGTAATGAACGAAGGCGCTGTTTCGGCACGGCTCGGAATACCGGGGATTCCTCCTCATGCAGAAGATATTATGGTTGCGAGAGATATCAGACTGCTGGAACTTACTGGCGGAGTTTTGCACGTTCCGCATATCTCTTCTGTGGAGACAGTTGAGCTGATACGACAGGCAAAATCAAAAGGGCTTCCGGTTACCTGCGAGGTAACGCCGCATCATATCAGCTTAACAGATTCCAACTTTGAAAAATTCGATGCGGCATATAAGGTCAATCCGCCTATCCGCACCGAGAAAGAAATTGAGGCTCTTTGCGAAGGACTCGCCGACGGCACAATAGATTGTATCGCCTCCGACCACGCGCCTCATTCTCCAGAGGAGAACGAAGGAGACCTTTTAGATGCGCCGTTTGGTCTTGTTGGACTCGAAACTTCATTTGCGGTTTGCGTCAAACAGCTGTTGGAAAAAGGTGTGCTGAATTTAGAGCAATTGGTTGACAAATTTTCGACCGCTCCAAGGAAAATCTATGGCTTACCTACAGCCGAGATTAAGGTCGGAGCAAAAGCGAATATGACATTTTTCGATACTGAAACTGAGTGGACGGTAGATTCAACCAAATTTCTCTCAAGGTCGAACAACACTCCTTATGAAGGCGAAAAGCTAAAGGGAAAAGTGCTCGGCGTTGTGAACGGTGAGAAGATTTATCTGAATCCACCCACTTAATATAGATATTTATTCGGTTATAGTAAGCCTTAAAACGGCGCTGACAGTGAGTTCGGCAGCCTCCATCAGGTCTTTGACGCTGATATACTCATCATGCCCATGCGCCAGTGTATGCTCCAGACTCTTCGACAGTCCAAAATCAACTCCGTCGGGAAACATCCTTGCTTGAGTTCCGCCACTGATGGAAACCGTATATCCGGGAGTTCCCGTTACTTCCTCCCAGACTTCCAAAAGGGTTCTTACTAATTTTGTGTCTTTTGGTACAATATGCGCCGGTCCGTAATCTGTGATAACGAGCATTAAATTCGAGCCGTACACTCTGTTAACATCCTCAACCGCCATCTTAAGATTTTCATCAATAAAGGAACGAGTTATTCCCGTGGGAATTCTAAGGCTAATGGTTGCCGTAGGAGAATTCTTCGTAACTTTCACCGTGGCTAAATTGACAGTGAGGTGTCCCATTGCTGAATCGTCAAAAGCAATACCGAGTGAAGTTCCATAAATATCTTCTCCAAGGAAATCGCCCATAAAATAAGCAAGAGAACCCCACCGGTCAGGTGTTAGATCCAATGAAGCAAGAAACGCGGTTAGGTCTCCCAAAGCGTTATGGCCTTTTTCCGGTAGTGCAGAATGTCCTGTTTTCCCAATAGCTTCTATCTTTATTTGCTCTCCATCGGCGCTGAGAATAAATTTTGCGGGAGCGTGTTCTTCTTCCCACTTTAACGCTAATTCACCCAGAACAGCGAAAGCGTCTGCTCCACCGGTGAGAATCGCCTCAGCCCTTTCAGGTATTATGTTGTTCGCAACTCCTCCTGATATTGAAATAATATTCCATTCTCCCATTATTTCGCTCATACCAAATTCTTCCGAACTGACCGTAACAAGTCGAAATCCTTTTTGAGAATTTGTTACAGGATACGATGCATCTATTCCTATTGTAATATCAGGGAGCGGCGCTCGTTCTTTATAATACGCAATCTCATCCCAGCTGGACTCTTCACCGTTCGCTATCAGCAGTTTCAGAGTATGATTAAACTCCCAACCGGTATCCTTGAGGGCTTTCAGGACATATAGCGAAACGATTACTCCGCCTTTATCATCTCCCGAGCCTCTGCCGTATATTTTACCGTCGATTAGCTCAGATTCCCAAGGATGAAAAGTCCAACTTTCCTCCACTACGTTTACCACATCACCGTGGGTAAGAAGCGCTAAAATAGGTCCGGGACCCGGCACACTTATTTCATCCATCCTCCCGTCATAACTTTTAAAATCAAATCCTAATTCCACAGTTTTTGATTCCAACCATTCTCTCTGACGTAAAAATTCCGGCGCATCCCAGTTATCTCTTCCATCTTCCGCATATGTGCGAAATGCTATCATTGTCTGAAGGTCTTTGACGATTGACTCGCCGTACCGCTTTACGACATAATTCCGTAAAATAAGCGATGCAGTGCCGAGTCTTTCTTCAGCTACATATCCTTCATCCCGAATTGCAGTTACATCTTTCAGAAAGTCCTTGTCACCGCCGGAATTAGCGGAAAATATCAACGAGTTAAGATACGCCTTGAATGCCGTTCTCCCGTCAGGGTTTTTCTCTACACTAACAGCGTCATCACTTTCCATAAAAATTTGCTGCACGGTTTTTACCTGTGAACAGCTTAATAATATGATCGAAACCGCCAAAATTGGAATATGTAATATCACAGATTTCATCTTAACTCCTTGATATATATCACATTAATTAGAAAGGACTAACAATCTATTTAACTCTTCGTTATTAAAATATTCACTTCTTTTAACGCCACATCTCTCAACGGTTTTATACTGTTATATTCTTCACTCGTAAAAGCCTGAACTGCCTTTTCACGGGAAGGATATTCTAATATTAAAACAACATGGGGTGAATCTCCATTTCCCAAATTTTGATCTATCATATACTTTGAAAGAACCACTCCGCCATGAGCTTCTCCATTGGCATTTGATCTTTTAGCATATTCTTCATATTCCGGAGTATCCATCCCTCCCTCATTGAAGGTAGCTTCTATAATCACAATACATTTCTTATCTTCATCCATTTTTGTTTATCCTATTTTAATCTGTTTTAATTAGCTCCTGCCAATATTTCAATTGCTTCTCTGTTTAATCTGAATACCGTCCACTCGTCCATCTGAACAGCGCCGAGATTCTTATAAAAATCGATTGCCGGTTCATTCCAATCAAGAACAGCCCACTCAAGCCGGCCACAATCCTCATCCCGGGCTATCTCTGCCAATCGAATTAACAGCGCTTTGCCGAATCCCTTTCCCCTTGCATCCGGCTGCACAAATAAATCTTCCAAATAAATTCCCTTTTTACCTAAAAAAGATGAAAAATTATAAAAATAAATTGCGAATCCGACAGGTTCGTCATTGTAGAAAGCCAACAATACTGAGGTGTTAGAGCCTTCTCCGAAGATACTGTGTTTCAAGATCTCTTCGGTTGTAATTACATCGTCTTTCATTCGCTCATATTCTGCTAAATCCTTAATAAAACGCAAAATCAGCGGCAGATCATCTACAACAGCCTCTCTAATTTCAAATCCATCAATCTGAGTCATTCTTTTTCCTAATTAGTAAGTAGTAATTCCGAATGATGACAATTTAACTATTCTTTGGAACTGTCCAACGGAAATTATTTAGAATTTATAGTTGCGGAGAGGGTGGGATTCGAACCCACGTTACCTATTAAGTAAACACGCTTTCCAAGCGTGCGCATTCAGCCTCTCTGCCACCTCTCCCAAATATCAGGGCGTAAATTACCCCTGTTCCGATGAAAAGGCAATCTGATTTATTCCGTGAGTATTAATTCGCTGTATTGTAAGGGAGAATACTTCTTAATTGCTCAATTTGGTTTATTATTTTGCTAATTGTATCTACGCGCTGGAGAAATAGGGGAATCAAATGAATATTAACTTATACAAAACATTTTTAGCGGCTGCCGTTCTTTCGTTTTTCGCTTTCAGCTCTAACGCTTTAGCCGGAGAAGCGCACGAACACGAGGAATCAGCCAAGAATCTCGAAAAAATGTTAGTAGCGCCCTGCTGTTATCGTCAACCTGTTGCTTACCACGATTCAGGCGCTTCAACAGAAGTAAAACTTCGTATAAGGGAACTTCTTTCGGAAGGAAAATCTGAAGAAGAAATACTTGATGAATATGTAGCGAAATACGGCGAGCGGATATTATCGGCTCCCCGTGCTGAAGGATTCGGTTTGGCGGCGTACATCCTCCCTATTGTAGCCATACTCCTTGCGACTACAGTCATTGTTTTAAGAGGAACGAAAAAGAAACCCGTACTCATAGAATTCAAATCATCCGCTAAGCCCGGTTCTGATTATGATGACCGGTTAGATCAGGAACTGAAAGATTATTAACTTTTATAGTTGGAGATGATTACCGGAAATGAGGTAATTGAGAATGTAATCTTCAACTGCTTCAGTTAGCGGAGTCGTTCCCTTTTCATACCCCGCGTTAAATAACTTCTCCATCTCCGCTTTAGTAAAGTACTGATACTGTTCGCGTATATTATCAGGCATATCTATATAATTTATTGTAGGAACCATATCCACGGCGCCGAAAACAGCGCCTATAAGGCTGTTCCACGTTTCCGCCTTCCCTGAGCCGAGATTATAAATTCCGTTCAGAGCCGGATTATCGAGAAAAAAGAGCGTCATATCAGCGGCGTCTTTCACGTAAAGAAAATCACGTTTTTGCTCTCCGTCTTCATAATCGCCATTGTAAGATTTAAAGAGGTTCACTTCGCCGTTTGCCCAGATCTGACGGAACGATTTTCGCACCATACTTTGCATATCGCCCTTATGATCTTCATTCGGACCAAAGACATTGAAATATTTTAATCCGACAATTTTGTCGAGAAACCCATTCTCCCAAGCCCACAGATCGAACATTTGCTTTGAGCGGGCGTATTCATTCAACGGTTCCAATGTTGGAATCAGATGTTCGTCATCCAAATACCCTCTATTTCCGTTGCCGTAAGTGGCTGCGCTTGAGGCGTAGATAAAACGAATATTGTTCTCAATGGCGTACGTCGCTAATTTCTGTGTATAACGGAAATTATTTTCGTACAGATAATCTTTGTCAGTCTCTGTTGTGTCCGAGCAAGCCCCAAGATGTATTATCGCTTCGATATGGTCACCGAATTTACCTCTTTCCAACTCTACTATAAAATTTGACTTATCCGTATAACCGGAATAATTTAGCCGCTTATAATTATCGTCCTTAGTTCCTTTAGGATTGTGGTCAACGATGAGTATTTTCTTTTCGCCCCGATTATTCAGAGACCATACTACGGCGCTTCCGATAAGTCCTGCGCCGCCTGTAACAATTATCATATTATTTAACCGTGTTTTTCATTTCGGAAAAGATACTAAAATAGTGACTGAATAGAAATGCCTACTTTTGGTGGAGCGCAGGAGGACATAAATATCTAATATCAGAATCTGTCATTTAATTTAATTTTAGCTGCACAGATCCTGAGTCGGTCGCGAGAATAATTCGAGGCGTTTCCCCTGCAATGTTAAAAGATTTTTTCATGTAAACAATGCCATCAGCTGTAAATTCCTCTTCCGAATCAAATGGATATGGAGATGAGATTATTCCTATGTCTTTTCTGGCTGTAAATTCAAAATAGCCCTCAATAATATTATCGTTATAATTAAGTATAAGGTCACCTGACCGACCAGACATATTTATATTGCCTCCGGGACTTTTCGCCAATGAAACTTCCACATTACCGGTCAGAGAACTAAAAGTACTCTGATTCTCGATTACGACCTCATTCAACTGAATATTTCCCGATGTGGAGCTGACATCAAACAGCCCGGCGAGAGAATCAACAGTGAAATCACCCGAGAGAGATGTGAACTCGTAATAGCCCCTGCCCCATGTAATATAAAGATCACTTGAAATACCATTAAATATTATTTCGAATGGAGTTGGAACATTGAAAAAGAATTCTGAACTTCCTTCGCAGTTATCTTCAATAAATTCTTCATTGACAAAGAGGGTGCTGTCGATCTCTATGAATGTGGGAGTATAGCAAGAGGCAGGATAATCATAATTTACTGTTACAATTATCAAGTCGCCGCTATATGCCTGAATATTTGTTTCTCCCGCTTTCTGGCTTATCTCAATGCGGTTATCATCTTGAAATGAGCCGATGAGCTGCAGTAAATTATCGGGCTCCGGCTCTTCACACGTTAGCGATGTCATAATAAACAGTGAGATAAATATTATAATAGACAGATGCTTCATATGAAAAACAGTGATGTTATTAGAGAAGATAACCAGAATTGGCTTAAATCACACTATGAAACTCTACTTTTGTGGAGCCGATGGGGGTCGAACCCACGACCTCTTGAATGGCATTCAATATACATATACAGCGTATGTATATTATTAAATTCTTTTCGATATACTAAATTTAGGTTAGAGTGTTAGTGCGTTTTATTTTCTGTTTTCCATGACAATTTATATATTTTTCCCCACTATCACAATAACATGGGTCATCGTCGTTAATATTTTCGCCAACATAGATTGCTTTATTTTTATTTCCCACTTCAAAGTCTATTTCCCCTTGCGATGGTGTTTGATATGTAAACACTGTCTCTCCGTTGTGGCTAGTAATTACGAAATCACCCATTGTTATCAAATTCATTCCTATCAGAACATCTGCTCCACTGATTGTTTTAACTTCAACTACTTCTAGCTCAGGAACATGTAAATTATTTCTAAGCACAGCATTTAGGAAATAGGTATCTGCATCTTCCTCAGTCCCACCAATACCTATTACGTCCACTTTTCCAGATGATTTTAATCCGAGGGACTGAACGACCATTTGGTGTAATGCATGTCGAAGTAGCCCCAGTATCCCAAATTGCATCAAATCGAATATATTTAGAAAAGTCTGGAACATCCACATATGGATATAATGCAATTTCAGTTAAAATTTCTCGCGCTAATCCATTATATAATTTTGTAAATGCCTGAATCGGGTTGCTTTCAAGGTCTTTTGATTTTGAATTAGACAATTACTCTCGAATGATAGGTTACTGTAAAGTCTTTCTTACCTTGCGAAACATACTGTATGAGAAATGTTCCAACCTCATGGTCTTTTGAGGTAATTGAATATGCCTCAGATTTGCTATCATATGCAGCAATTACTTCATCGCCAATAATAACGATATATTTGCCATCGTACTTTTTGACAAGTTCAGATTGGTTTTTCTTATAATAGTTAAATTCGTTATCCAACATAATTACCCCTCGCTAATAATTATCGCTAAAATATAAGAAATATTAAGCATAAACCAAATTTATTTTGCTTTTAAGCAATGTTTTTATATAGTTTTGTAAGTCTTATATACTTGTTATTATTGATGATATACGATTTTAATTTAATTTCTTTGTTTTCTTACTACATACAACCAATGTGTCAGGGTGATATTTTTCAGTCCAAGAACTTGGTGACCGTACCAAGTGATGCTATCATTGTGGAGCCGATGGGGGTCGAACCCACGACCTCTTGAATGCCATTCAAGCGCTCTCCCAGCTGAGCTACGGCCCCATATTTCTGGTACACTATAATAATCTGATTACCGCTTAGAAGTCAAGCGTTTATTAGTTCATCCGATGGATTTCCTGAATGAACTCCTGCGTGTCTTTATATTGCCTGTAAACACTGGCGAAGCGGATAAATGCTATCTCGTCTAAAGCCTTCAGCTTCTTCATAACTGTTTCGCCTATTATCTTTACAGGCACTTCTCTCCTTCCCAGGCTGCTGAGTTCTAATTCAACATCGTTCACTATATCGGAAATCTGTTCGAGAGATACGGGACGTTTGTTGCAGGCGATCTGAATCGCCTTTTCTACTTTCTGGCGGACATACGATTCCCGTCTGCCGTCATTTTTAACCACCATAACGGGCGTGTTCTCAATATATTCATACGTAGTAAATCGTTTTGCGCAAGATTCACATTCACGTCTCCGACGGATAGCGTTTTCACTGGCAACCATTCGTGAATCAACAACCCGGGTGTTCGGCGAATCACAATAAACACATTTCATATTTTTATTCTCCTCTCATCAGACAAGGTAATCGTAAATGGGAAATTGCTCACACATTTCCCCAATGGTTATTTTAATTTCTTTTCGGATATTCTCATCATCAGGATTTGAAATTACCTTATTGATAAAATCGGCGATGGTTTTCATCTCATCCTCTTTCATTCCGCGTGTCGTAAGAGCGGGTGTTCCAATCCGTATCCCGCTTGTCACAAACGGGCTTCTCTCATCGTAAGGCACCATATTTTTGTTTGTAGTTATTCCGGCGGCTTCAAGAGATTCTTCAGCCGCTTTCCCTGTCATATTTTTATTTGTGAGATTCAGCAGTATAAGGTGTACATCTGTTCCGCCGGAAACCACCTTAAAGTCATGCTCAAGTAAACGGTCGGACAATGCTTTTGCGTTCGCCACGACCTGCTCGATGTACGTCTTGTATTCAGGCTGCAAAGCTTCTCCGAACGCCGCTGCTTTTGCGGCGATAACGTGCATCAAAGGTCCGCCTTGAATTCCCGGCATTATGTTGCTGTCAATCAGCTCCGATATCATTTTTGTTCTTCCGGATTTCGGGGCAACCACTCCAAAACTGTTTTCAAAATCCTTTCCAACCAGTATCATTCCGCCACGCGGACCGCGCAATGTTTTATGCGTGGTTGTGGTTACTATATGGCAGTGAGGAAGCGGATCATTATGAATTCCAATCGCAACCAATCCGGCGAAATGAGCCATATCACACATCAAGAATGCGCCGATTTCATCCGCTATTTCACGAAACTTTTCGAAATCAATATTACGCGGATACGCGCTGCCGCCCGTGACGATGATCTTCGGTTTATGTTCTCTTGCCGTCTTGACTACCTCATCAAAATCTATAACTTCCCTGTCTCTGGTGACGCCATAAGATACCACGTTATATATCTTCCCTGAAAAATTCACAGGCGAGCCGTGTGTGAGATGACCTCCCATGGAAAGATTCATTCCCATAAGAGTATCGCCCGGTTGCAGAAAAGTAAAATAAACTCCCATATTCGCCTGAGAGCCCGAGTGAGGCTGAACGTTTACGTATTCAGCGTTGAAAAGTTTTTTTGCTCTATCACGCGCGAGATTTTCCGCCACATCAACATAATTGCAACCGCCGTAATATCGTTTTCCGGGATAACCTTCTGCGTATTTATTCGTTAAGACGGAACCGGCTGCCTCTAAAACTTTTCGACTCACGAAATTTTCTGAGGCTATCATTTCGAGCGTCTGTCGCTGGCGGGCAACTTCACCTCTTATTGATTCGTAAAGTTCCGGGTCTTCTGTTTTAAGTGTGGATAGCAAATCAGATCCCTGTCAATTCGTGGATTTTTTCTACCCTGCGGTCATGTCTTCCGTGCTCAATATCAGTTGTGAACCAAGAATCGAGAATTTCTTCGATGGTATCTGATCTGTCCATCCTCGCGCCGAGGCAGAGAAGATTAGCATGGTTATGCTGTTTGGCGAGTTTAGCGGTTTCTATGGAGCTGCAGAGAGCGGCGCGAACTCCGGGCAGCCTATTTGCCACCATGCTCATACCTATTCCCGTTCCGCAAATCAATATACCTTCGACGGTTTCTTTATCGGAAACAGACTTGGCTGTAATATATGCAAAATCCGGATAATCGATAGACTCGTTGGAATGAGTGCCAAAATCTACGACTTCATATCCCTTGCCATTAAGGTAGTCGCTTATTTCTTTCTTTAGCTCATAACCGGCATGGTCAGCGCCGATAGCTATTTTCTTTTTACCGACCTCTTTATCCAATCGTAGCAATCGCCTATAGGTTTAAACTTTGTAGGATGCATAAATATATCACCCTTATTGGGAGACATCAGAATCAGGAATTCTGCTCTCGAGCGTGCGGGACCATAACCAAGTTTCGCGGCTTCATTCACATCATCCAACGCTAATTCATAAACTAATTTATCGTGTATGGAAGCTACTTTAGCGCCTTTGTCAGCCTGGCAGGACAAAGATACTTCTTCGAGAATCAATGCTCTCACATAATATCCTCTACCGTCTTTCGGTTTAGCCCTAATGCTTTTGTTTGCCCATGAATATGCTGTTTTAAATTTTCCATCTAATTTGTATAGATCAGCAATATCATATAAAATCTGTTTATCATTCGCTCTAAGCTTGAGCATCCTTTTAACTGATTTAATCGCCGATTTCGTGTCATCAAGATTTTTGTAACTATTAGCGATGCGATCAAGCGCTAAAAAATGATTGGGGTCTAATACCAGCAATTTCTCGTATAAGCTCACTGCCGTTTCATAATCTGCTGCTTCATATACTGAATTGGCATATTCAAGCAGGTATTCAGGATTATCAGGATTATCCTCATACCGCCCCTTTAGAAGTTCCGTTGGGTCGCCTCCGAGAAGCTTCACCACCGTAACCATGTCATTCCTTGCGGATATATCCTGATCGTCCAAAGCAATTATTTTATTTAATACTTCAAGATCCTTTTCGTAATATGCGTTCCTGAAATACAGATCATGCAGTTTCCGCCAACGTTCAATATTTGACGAGTCCAGATTTGCAATAATTTCATTTTCACTTATTACCTTATCGGTCTTGCCAACCAACTGATAGAGGAATGCAATGTTTTCGTGTAACGCTATGTCATCGGGTTCTTCTTTTAAGCCTGTTTCAAAAGCCCACATAGCGCTATCGGGTTTTTCAAGTTCTCTATATGAATTACCAAGATATACCCAAATCTTGTCGCCATATTTTTCTGTACAGCCGCCGTTTACCATTTTGGTGTAATTTAATAAGGATCTTTCAAAATTTTTATTCTTGAAATATTCAAATGCTGTGGATAGCCAGATTTTGCACTGTCTGTCTTGTACTCTTGCAATAGAGTCCTGCCTCGCTTTTTCAGCTGCGCTCATAACCTCATCACTGACACCGCCGGGCGCGCAGCTGGTAAGCACAGAATAAACGAATGCTGTAAAGAGTAATCCTACCAATCCTTTCTTCTTAATGATTTTTAAACTTACAGTCATCTAACGCTCCTTTATGTTTCTTGATAGTTTATCTACCTTTTCGAACAAACCACGCTTCGCTGGCGGAATATCCTATACTGAAAATAATTCCTTTTTCTTTTGGTAAAGTAGTATTTCCGGTATCTCTAAATACGAACGCCACACCTAAATCAAAATTTTCTTTGCCGTTATGAATCGGAATTCCCAAGCCAAAGCTAAACGATGTTTCAAATATATCACCGTTATCAAATGTTTTCACATAAAGTTTACGAAAACTCGCTCCACCCCTAAGAGCTATCCTACTGTAAAATGGAACCCTTGTAGTTATGGAATTACGCTCAATGCCGCTCAATATATCGTAAGCCACACCATACTGTCCATCAAAATTTGTATCAAACGAACTCCAATCACTACGCTGGTACTCAAGAGCGTAGCGATATCTATCCCAAAAGCTATAGCTCAATCCTAATCGTAATTCCACAGGATAATTGATATCTATTTCCGGTCCGATAATATCGTCCGTGAATTGTGAATCAATATCTCTTTTTATGGCGAAACCAATCGGCAATGAAAGAGACAACGCATACATAAATTTATCTCGCTGTACAAACGAGCTGAGCGTGAAAATACTTCCGTTGAACGATGTAAGTTTGGTAAAATTTCCCTCCCTGAATCCTGTTCCTTCAAACACCGTATTCCATTCTTGAATTTTATTGCCAAAAATCCAATCGTTTTTAATTCCGATTGATAAATTATCTTTCACGAGATAAGCTACTCCAAGTCCGAATGTACTTATCCCTCCACTTCCATCAACACGCAGGTTCCATGGTACATCATTTGTAACGCCGGATTGAACAAGAGCATAATTTGAACTGCTTAGAGGATATACTCCGCCCGCTACTACAAATTCGGGACCGAGGGGAAAACCCATACTGAATCCGCCGAACTCAGTAAATGAACCATTCACCCCATTTTCTACCTGATTATAATTCGTATTGCTCAGGAAATTGATACGAACAGGTCTGACGAATATCCATTGAGCAGGATTCCATCGGCTGTAATTGTAAGCATCGTTTAATACGATGTTTACTCCGCCCATCCCGAGAGAACGCGCTGAAACAGCCGTCTGTCTTTCTCCGATTCCAAATTTACCGCTTAAACTTCCTCCAAAAAGAGTTTTTGTGGAAAATTCAACAAGGAGCAAAATTATGAGTAGCGATTTATTTTTCATTTTAAAAATCCGGTGGTTCTATATAGAATATGTCAATATCCGGTTTCAGAGCATCACTATCCATACTATTGCCGCTTATTAAAGAAATTCGAAAGATTTGGCTGTGTTCTCCGCTGCTCCATATTGCAATTCCGAGATTATCCTTAGCGCCTGCTACCCACTGTTGAATAAATGGCGATAAGTTCAGTGTAAGGGTAGTACCGCTCAGAGGCACGCTAATATCAAGGGAATCGCTCCTGCTTATCTTTACGGGTAAACCAGTAGAACCTATTGAATCAAGAAAACTGTATCGTAAGTCGAATAAGATTCCCGGCACAGCGCTATTTAAAGTAGGTAAAATAGATTTATCATAATCGATTGTAAATGTAATTTCGGATTTCGAGATAAGAGCATCAGACTGAATTTGATCAAGTAGATTTGGAGCAAACCTGATAAATGCTCTATGCGCCGCTCCTCCTCCCACGTATAACCGTTCTGTGTCGGTAACGGTTAAATCTTCTAATATCTTCATCGTGTAGCCGTCAGCAGTAGCGCTAAACCTATTAGTGATTGGTTCTCCGTCTTCGGTATAGTTGATTCGCAGTACCGGTAAGAGTGAAGATATTCTTCCGCTGGATCGAGAGTGAGAGGAAATGATAAAACCACCGGGACCATCATTAAATATCAGCACACCGTTAGTATCCGATTCTTCCTTCCAATTTTGATATACCGGAAGAGGAACATTGAAAGAGATAATTTGCGTGATGCTGTCGGCTGTTCGCCAAGGCGCTGATGTAGAATCATAAAGCTCTTCTGAGGCATTGATAAAATCATCATAAATAAGATCCGAGAGATTATCTTCAGTCCAGGAAAGAGTATTTTTACGCATCAAAATATTTATGGCATTTACGGATGAATCTCCGATAGTGTTTGCCACTGACATTTCTAAAAATATATCGCTTATTGTAGAACTGTCGGGAAGACTTATATTTCCATGAAACTTTATCAGCATAGCCGATTCATAAATATCAAATTTACCAACCAAATTTTGCGCTGTCTCGCCTCTATTCGGCATAACGCTCCATGTGCTGTCCGATATTGATGAAAATGGAATGTTTTGAAAGTTGGCCTGATCAACCGGCGCAAGCACACTGTCTATCACATTAACATACTCTGTGCTGTCACATCCCGCTGCTGAAAACAATAGAAATAATAATCCAATCGGTAAAGAGCATTTGGATTTACGAGGACTTTTAGATTGAGCAGAATATATCAATTGGTTACCTTGAATTGATGGGAAATGTTATTCGATAATATTCTGATAAACATCAAGGACTGATGAAGATAATTTAGTATAATCATCCTTATTATCAAACCGACTTGAAAAAGATTTATAGTTACTATTTCTCTTTTTAATCACCTCGGCAAAAGCGGAATTAGATTTTAATCCTTTGTCAATGTTCGAAACAGATGAAGAGATGGTAATTGTTGCATCCGAATATGCTATCCCGGCAAGTGTAGGGCTGAAATTCCCTTTTTTATTTACCATAAGATTTTTTAAGTCATCATCATCAAGATTTACCTTTGCGTTTTCTAAACACTTGACAGAAAATGTTGTTAAGTCTTTAGATGCGAAAGGACTAAAAACAACTTTAATATTCTTATATAACGGGTCATCTTTATAGATAGTCTTCAACAATATAGGAACCATTGCCGATGCCCATCCGCAGCAATGGATTATTTCAGGCTCCCAATGGAGATGCTTCAAGCTTTCCAAAGATGCCTTTGCAAAATAGGAAAATCGCATATCTGTATCTTCTAAAGCCTTTCGGCTTCCTTTTGATTTATATATTTTCCGGTCAAGCGATGAGAAAAAATCACTTCGCTCAAGAAAATATACCTGAACTTTTGAGTCGGGTACAAATCCGGATTTTATACTTGCCATCCTATCGGCAGAATTCCATTCAACAGAAATTTCTTTCAGCCTGATTACCTCACGCAAGGTAAATTTCCTATCACTTATAAAGGGATATTTAGGTGTTATCAGCCTGATATCGTGTTTTTTCTCTTGAAGATTTTTGGGGATATATCTCGAGAAAAGCGCTGTAATATCTGTCTCAGAAAAAGGAGCTATTTCGGGGGAAATTAAAAATACTTTCAAAATTTTTCACTCATAATATTATTGAATTTTATTCATTAAGCTGTTCACTGTGGGTATGTATTCGCTATCAGGATAGAGAATTGACAATCTTGAGAATTCTTCCATCGCACCTTTTTTATTTCCCAGACGCAGATAGCAAATACCTAATTTCAGCTGAGCTGCATCCATCTTGTTATTATTTGGAAATGTAAAAACTTTTTCAAATTCGAGGATCGATCTTTCATAATCCTTAATACCATAATAACATTCGCCCAACCAATATTGAGAATTATCGGCAAGTTCATTATCAGGATTTGAAAGGATTAACCTCTGAAAAATAAGAAGTGCCCGGTTATATTCATAACTTTCAAAAGATTCCAAAGCTGTTTTATATTCGGTCATATATTCTTCGGGACTTAAAGGAATAGTGCGAATCAGTCGGATTGATCCTGCTCCGGTCAGCATCATAGATTCCATTTTCAACAACCTCAGATCAATATCATCCATTTTTTGATTCGTAGCTTTGTATTTTGCTAATAATCTCTTGATGTTGACCATTTCTGAGGAAAGAGTAGAATCTATAACTGATATGTCCCGTTTGAGAGATGCTATCTCTAATTTGTCCTGATCGCTAACCTGTAAGAGTTTGTTGGTAAATTCTGCGCGCAACGCGCCACCGGAGACAGAAGTAGCCACCAAAGTAATGAGACTCACAGCCCAATAACTTTTTATTTTCATATATTGAATGCTATCATGAACCTTATAATTTAATTATTTAACACAACTTATGCAATGAATAAGAATCTAATAAAAGAATAAATTATAAAAAAATACTTATGCCGAAAAATCGGTTGTTTTAATTTTCGGTACTTACGCTTTGAACAAGACCCATAAGCATCATAATTGAAAGCAAAGATGAACCTCCATAACTTATGAACGGCAACGGCAGCCCTGTTACAGGAATTAATCCCGTTGTCATTCCGACATTTACAAAAACCTGAAAAATTATTAATGATGCCGTGCCAACAAGTATAAAACTTTCAAAAAGGTTTATCTGATTTGACGCAATATGAATAATTCGTAATATGAGTATCATAAACAATAGCAGTATAATTGAGACTCCCACAAAGCCAAGCTCCTCTCCTATCAGGGAAATAATAAAATCCGTATGTTGCTCGGGCAGGAATTTAAGTTGAGTCTGGGTGCCGTCTCCAAGCCCCTTTCCATATAATCCGCCGGAACCGATTGCTACTTTTGATTGTAATACTTGATATCCGGATCCTCTCGGGTCAAGTTGACGGTCAACATACGACAGAATTCTTTGTTGCTGATACGGCTTTAAATTCGTCCACATTATCGGTGTAGCGAGCCCTACTGATATATTTAAAAGAAACATTATTACTATGAATCGGAGTGACTTTCTCGCAATCCAAAGCAATAAAAGTAATAAACCTATCCAGAACACAAATGAAAGCAGATTAAACGCGCTCAAGAGGCTGATTAGTGGCGCAATTATAATGAAAAGTGTAAAAAGCGGAACCCCCGCCCAGTACAACATCGGAAACAATATTGCGGGAAAAACTAATGCAGTTCCTAAATCAGGTTGTCTTAATATGATAAGCGAGATTACAAACGTTACTAAAAATGGAGGAATCAATCCTCTGGCAGAGTTTAGATATTTGATATTATCCGTTAATAGCCGTGCCAAACCAACTATTAGAAAAACTTTCATAAATTCTGACGGTTGAAAGGAGAATCCTCCTAAAGATATCCATCTTCGGGATGCTCCGCTTCCTAATGCGGGCAGATATGTCAATACCAGTAAAAAAACTCCTCCAAGCAGAATTAAATATGAGATAGCATATAGCCATCTAAAACTCAGGAAGCTCATAGAAAAAAATATCAGAAATCCAAGAGCGCCCCAAATTATCTGTTTCTGAAAATTTTTCTGTAGCGCGGATGCTGATTGTTCCAACGTAGCGCTTTGTATAGCGAGAATTCCGATAAATATGAGCAATAGTACAATAGTTATTACAATCCAATCAAATGAATATATCTTTGCGATAATATATTGACCAATCGACATTCTTTAATCCGTTAAAATTCCATTGCGAAATCTGATAACAGAGAATCGTAATATTTTTTAATTAATGATTTAGCAATTGGGGCTGCCACAGTGCCGCCGCCGCCGCCATTTTCTACGATTACCACAAAAGCCAGCGGATTTATCTCGTCCTCAACATATCCGATAAACCAGGAGTGATCGTCTCCATGAGGATTTTCCGCCGTTCCTGTTTTACCGTATATTGATAATCCTTCAATTCTTGAAATTCTACCGGTACCTCTCTCCTGCTCAATAACACCTAACATTCCTTCCTTCAGAATTGACCATGTCTCATCAGAAATAGCTCTGGCAATATGTTTTGGTTCAAATTCTAAATCCTCGTAAAAATCAGAATCCTCATAATAGTATCCTCTTGCAAAATGGGGACTATAATATGTCCCTTCATTTCGGATTATCATCATCAGGTTAACCATTTGAAGTGGCGTAACAAGTAAATCGCCCTGCCCGATCACTAAATTAAGCAGATGACCTTCCTGCCATTTGCCATCACCGTATTTCTTGTCCATAAGTTCTTTATTTGGCAGTTTTCCTACGCTTTCCTCGGGAATATCAATCCCTGTTTTTTTGCCGAACATCAAATTTTCACCACTTTTACTCCAAGCATCCAATCCAAGTTCGAGCATCATCTTATAGAAAAATACATTACATGACTGTGCTATGGCGTCAACGATATTTACGTCTCCGTGACCTGATACCCTGTTACATCTGAATACTCGTCTCCCAAGCCGAAAATAACCGGGACAATTAAATTTTCTTTCAATGTCTATGATACCGTTTTCAAGACCCATCACAGCCGCAACCAGCTTATACGTCGAACCCGGCGGGTAAGTGCTCATAGTAGCTCTATTAAAAAGGGGATGAGCATCATCGCTCTGAAGAGTATTCCAATCCTCCGGAGAGATCGGTCCGGCAAATATATCAAGAGAATATACTGGGGCGCTTACAAAAGTAATAATTTCTCCATTGGATGGATCAAGGAGTATTATTGATCCTTTCTTTCCTTCCATAAATTTTTCCGCCTCTAACTGAACCGAAAGATCAATGGAAAGATATAAATCGTTTCCCGGTTTTGGAGGACGTGATTCCTCGGTTTCTATCTTACCGATATTTCTTCCCAGAGCATCCGCCTGGATATATTCAAATCCTTTCTCACCTCTTAGTTTTTGTTCGTATTTTCGTTCTAAACCGATCGCTCCTATAAGATCACCCCTTACATAGCCGTCAATACGTTTATTAGCCAAGTCAACATCGCTTATCTCCCGGATATATCCTAACATATGGCTCATACTGGCGCTGGTGGGATAATATCGTTCAGGTAAAAGACCATAAACCACACCGGGCATTTCATTAGAGTGTTCTTCAAGTCTTGAAAGAGTAATCAGGTCTATTGAACGTTTTACTTTTGCGGGGCGAAACCTACCTATCATATTTCTTTTTATACGAGTGAGCAGATATTCCTTATCATAACCTAAATATCCTGATAACATTTCGTAAACATTAGGCGCTCGTTCCGCCTCCCAGGGAATTACGGATACGACATAAGAAGGTCTGTTTTCTACAAGTAGAATTCCATTCCGATCATAGATCAAACCTCTCGGCGGTTCTATCATCACTTCCCGAACACGGTTCCGTTCCGACCTCTCAAGAAACGAGTAGTAATGCTTTACCTGAAGATCGTAAAATCTCCAGAACAAGACTCCGAATATCAGAATAACCGCTAAATATGCGAATAATTTTCTCTGATCAGATACTGAAATATCAGCCTTGTACATTTATTCATCTTCCTTTTCTGATTTCAATATCATTAACACAAAATTTGCGACGATAAAGGTATAGATTGCTGAGGGCAGACTCAGACGAAATACCGATGAAATTATCCCTTCTTCACTACCAACAGAGCGAAACATAGATGAAAACAGATGGCTCACCATTATACCGATAATTGCAGGTATCATAATTCCCGGATATTTTCTGGCTCGCCGTGAATTGGTGAAAAATCCCACAAAAAATCCTGATAGACTTTTACTGAATGATGAGAGACCTAAAAATCCGACAGACAATATAAAATCCTGAATTAAACCAATCGAAAACCCGGATATAGTGCCTGATATTTTGCCTTCATTCAGTGAAATATAAATCACCAGAATGACAAACAAATCAGGCGTGTAATTACCTATAGCGTAATATTTTGAAAAATTTGCTTCAATTAATAATGCCAGTAGAAATAAACCGCCATACTTAATCCATTTCATTTATTATCTGAAATCTCATCTTTTTGATGGTCAATTGCCTTTACTAACAAAAAGACTTCCTTTAATTTGGACATTGATGCGCTTGGTTCTACTTTTATTTCTTTAAAAAAGTGCTCGGGTTTTTCATTAACATATGTCACAATTCCCACCATAAGACCCGCTGGATATATATCACTGAATCCCGATGTGACCACAGTATCTCCCACAGTTACCAACAAACCTTTTGGAACTTCCTTCAGATTACTTAATCCTCTTTCTCCATGTAAAATACCATTAGCGCCCACAGGGTTGATAGTAACTGAAATTCTAAAATTCCGATCATTTAGCAATTGCGCTATGGATGTTTGTTTTCCAACATCTATTACCTTTCCTATAATTCCTTCAGAATTGACAACAGGAGTATTTATCCTGATCTCCTTTTCTGCACCGGCATCAAGTAAAATTGTATTACCGTAAGTTTCAGAACTAAATCCGATAACTTCCGATGTAACGGGTTTATATTTATCCACGCTACTCTTAAAATTCAGTAATTCTCTTAGCCGCTCATTTTCGAATTTCGCTTCGGTTAAGTTGCTGATTAGAATCGAGAGTTTAATATTTTTCTGTCTTATTCTTTTATTGTCTTTTCGTACTACATTTAGATCCGCTAAATAATAGAGCGGTTTTTGAATGATATGAAATGAGTCAAGGACGCTTCCCCTCATAGCTCTAACCTGAATGTTATCGTTGCTTGAGATAAGAATAAGCGAAATCAGTAAGGCGAAGAGTAAAACGAAATATTCGCGGGTATTATAAATGAATGATATTAAAGTTTGCATCTTTTGTCAGGGAATGATCATCGATGTTAACTTAATACACTTCTATATTTTTCTATATTTTCAAGAACTTTGCCGGTACCGTAAGCAACAGTCAGCAAAGGGTTTTCAGCAACATTAACAGGAAGTTCTGTTTCGTCCCTTAACCGTTGGTCAAGTCCATTCAGCAGCGCGCCTCCGCCTGTAAGGATGATTCCTCTGTCGAGAATATCACTGGATAGTTCGGGTGGTGTCTTTTCTAAAGACTCTGTAACGCTTTGCACGATTAAATCTACTGTATCTCGCAAGGCTTCCCGTATCTCGGAGGAAGTAACTTCAATCGTTTTTGGAATTCCGGCAATTAAGTTGCGTCCTTTCACTGCCATTGTTTTCTCTTCAACCGGAGCAGCTGAACCGATTTCACATTTAATATTCTCAGCTGTCCGCTCGCCGATAAGCAAATTATGCTCGCGCTTGAAATATTGACTTATCGCCTCGTCCATTTCATCCCCGCCGATTCTAACAGACTCATGAGTCACGATTCCATTTAAGGCGATAACTGCAATCTCAGTTGTTCCACCACCTATATCCACAATCATATTACCAACCGGTTTATCGATTTCAAGACCAATTCCAATAGCCGCCGCCACAGGCTCACCTATCAGAAAAACTTCCCTTGCGTTAGCCCGTTCAGCCGAGTCTTTGACTGCCCTTTTTTCCACTTCGGTAATTCCTGTGGGAACTCCGATAACCATTCTTGGTCTCGCAATACGACTGATCTTTACCTTTTTAATAAATCCCTGAAGCATTCCTTCCGTCACTTCAAAATTTGCTATAACTCCATCTTTCAAAGGTCTGATAACTTCAATATCCTGATGTGTTTTGCCGAGCATTTCCTTAGCATCGTAGCCGACTGCTATGACTTTGCCGGTCTGTCTGTTTCTTGCGACGATCGACGGTTCATCTATAATAATGCCCTGACCTTTGAGATATATAAGTGTATTGGCAGTACCGAGATCAATAGCCATATCTCCTGATAGATAGTTCCAAAATGATAATCCCATTATTTTTTCAATTCTCCTCTAATGTCTAAAGTGCCTAAAGCCGGTAAATATCATAGCCATATTATGTTCGTCTGCAGCTTCAATTACTTCTTCATCTCTTATGGAACCACCCGGCTGCACAACAGCAGTCGCTCCAACTTCAGCAATCACATCCAATCCGTCCCGAAAGGGAAAGAATGCATCAGATGCAGCTACGGATCCCTCCAATGTGAGTCCGGCATCTTTCGATTTCATTGCGGCAAGTTTCGTTGAATCAACGCGTGACATTTGCCCCGCACCAATCCCCAATGTTCCGTCTTCGTCGCAATATATAACTGCGTTTGACTTCACATGCTTTGCAATCCTCCAAGCAATAGAAAGAGCTTTCAGTTCGATTTTCGACGGTTTTCTTTTTGTCACTACTTTCGCAGTCGAAATATCCAAACCGTCTTTATCCCTATCCTGTGTCAAAAGCCCAATTCTCAGCGCTCTAATTTCCATATCCGGTCCGTCAAATTTTTCAACGATCAAAAGTCGCAAATTTTTCTTCTTAGTCAGTATATCAAATGCGTCCGGTGAATACCCGGAAGCTACAATGCACTCAACAAAATTTTTATTTAAGGCTTTGGCTGTTTGATCGTCCACAACGCCCTTAATTCCAATTACACTTCCGAAAGCGCTAATCGGATCTGTCTTTAATGCCCGCAAATAAGAATCTAATATTGTTGATTTTTCAGAGCAACCGCATGGATTCCCATGCTTTAAAATGGCTACACCATTATCTTTAAGGTCAGAAAGAATACCAATAGCCGAATCAACATCAAGAAGGTTGTTATACGAAAGAGGTTTCCCGTGGAGTAGATCCATCTCAATGCTTTCAAATTGAGGCGAAGAATACCATGACGCATTTTGATGCGGATTTTCGCCATATCTCAAGTCAGATATCTTATTCATAGATATATTTTTTACATTTATACCGGCATCTCCGTTCTGCTGAAAATAATTACTTATCGCAAACTCATACTTTGAAGTATACGCAAAAGCTTCCTTTGCCAATTTCGCCCTGCTCGCAGAGCTGACTTTGCCACCAGTGGAATTTAACTCTTCACTTAATGACTTGAATTGTTCCGCCTCACAAACAGCAACCACTGATGCATGATTTTTGGCAGAAGCTCTGAGCATTGACGGACCGCCAATATCTATCATCTCAACTGCGTCTGATATTGACTTATCCCCGGAACTAACAAATTCTTCAAATGGATAAAAATTTACCGCTATCAAATCAATCTCGTCTATTCCCGCGTCGGAAATGTGTTTGATATGATCTTCGTTTTCCCTATCGGCAAGAATCCCGGCAAATATTTTAGGGTGCAGGGTTTTGACTCTGCCGTCAAGCATTGCGCCGTATCCCGTTATATCTGCAACTTCTTCTAATTCAATCCCTTTTGATCTCAAGTATTCAGCAGTCCCGCCGCTCGCGATTATTTTCGCGCCGTTATTTATCAGTGCAAAAGCCAATTCCTCAGAGCCTGATTTATCCCAAAGACTAAACAGCGCTTTCTTTATGGTCACATCACCGTTCATATACCATCCATTATCCGGACTCTTCCTTTTGATACCTCTACTCTTCCTTCAGCAAAAAGTTGTAGAGTCGCCGGATATATTTTATGTTCTTCAATCAGTATCCTCTCTGCCAGCGACTTTGCGCTGTCATCATCAAACACGGGGACAGACTTTTGAGATATTATCGGCCCACGGTCGTATTTCTCGTCAACGATATGAACGGTTACACCACTTACTTTGCAGCCCGCGTCCAAAACAGCTTCGTGAACTTTATGCCCGTAATATCCTTTACCTCCAAAAGATGGTAATAGCGCCGGATGAATATTAGTGATTCTATTCCTGAATTTCTCAACCAAACGAGCGGGTATCAATTGCAGATATCCTGCAAGGACGACAAAATCAATATTTTTCTCATCGAGCGCATAAATGAGTGAGTCAACATATTCTTCTTCATTCGCAAAATCTTTATTATTTAGTACAACGTATGGTGCATTATAAGCAGCTGCTCTTTGAATTACTCCGGCTTTCGCTTTATTGGTAACCACTAATCCGATTTTCGCCGAAAGCCTTCCTTCTTTTTGGGCTTTCATTATCGCTTCAGCATTCGAACCGCTTCCCGATGCGAAAATCGCTATGTTCATTTGTGCTGACTAAACGCTAAAATTGGTTCATACTCCGATTCAACACAGCGGAAAAATATAGTTACCCCAGCTCTTAAATACAAACTCATACTGCTGCATACTCCTTTATTCAGGACAGTATTCCCTGATTGCATCAAGTATTTCCTGAAGCGCTTTTTCATCTTTCAATATATTAATATTATCCGATTCAATTATGTATACATTCGAATCTTTTTGAGCCTTTTTTATCCAATGTTCATACGCAATATTCAGCATATGAAGATATTCGGGTTTAATACTCTTTTCGAAATCTCTTCCACGACTTTTTATCCGCGAAAGCAGAGTATCGGTAGAAGCCTTCAGGTAAATAATCAGATCTGGCTTTTTAAGGTAGGATGTAATAATTGAAAACAGTTCACTGTAATTCTCGAAATCTCTATCGGACATATTCCCCATTTCATGAAGATTACGCGCAAATATTTCAACATCTTCATATATGGTTCTGTCCTGTACGCATGAACGCCCTAATTCCTCCATTTCTTTGTGCGTTTTGAATCTGTTAGATAGAAAAAAAACTTGGAGATTAAATGACCAGCGGTGCATATCGCCATAAAAATCCGAAAGGTAAGGGTTGTCAATTACAGTTTCGTAATACGGCTCCCAGTTGAACCGTTCAGCGATAATTGTTGTAAGAGTTGTTTTTCCGGCGCCGATGTTCCCGGCAATACCAACGAAGTCCGTTTTGCTATTTTTCTTCGGACCCGGCATTTAAGTTATGAGACGATCTCCATTCGGCTGTGGTCGGCCATCATAAATCTGTTGGTAAGCGGTCTTTCCGTTCGTCTCACGATTTCCACCTCTTCACCGATTATGCTTCCATCCATACGCTGTTCCATACCATGTATCAAACACTTTCGAAGAATAATACTGAACTCGACTGCGCTGTCATATATTGTAGTGTCGTCATGGATAGACGTATATGGCCCGATAAACGAATTCTCAATAGTACAGCCCTCGCCTATAATAACAGGTCCGCGAATGCGACTATTTATGATTTTAGTATTTTTCCCCACGGATACATTTCCCACGAGCTCAGAATCTGAACTTACATCACCATAGTTATGAACATTGGTAATCTTTTCTAATACAAGACGATTAGCCTCGAGAAGGTCTTCAGGTTTACCCGTATCTTTCCACCATCCCGTTATCTCAGAGTAACTGATAACCTTTCCGTTATCGAGCAGATACTGATGAGCGTCGGATATTTCATACTCTCCCCTATCCGAAGGTTTGATATTATTTACAGCCTCGAATATAGATGAATCGTACAGGTAAATACCCGTAACGGCGAAATCGCTTTTCGGATTTTCCGGCTTCTCAACAACACCGATAATTTTATTGTCTTTTAGCTCGGGTACGCCGAAACGCTGAGGGTCATTTACTTTTGAAAGAACAAGATGACAATTTGATTTCGATTTTTCAAAATCATCTATGAATTTCTCGATTCCCCCAACTAATATATTATCACCTAAATAAAATATAAACGGACTGTCACCTATGAAATCCTGCGATACTTTCACTACATGGGCCAATCCTTTAGGCTCATCCTGAGGAATATAAGTGAGATTCAATCCCCATTTATCTCCGCTGCCAAGAGCCTCGATCATTTCCAAGCCCTCCCCCTTGGTAATGATGCCCACTTCGGTGATTCCGGCTTCAGACAGATATTCGAGTGCATAATGAATTATCGGTTTGTTCGCAATCGGAATCAAATGCTTGTTTTTAGTATGGGTTAACGGCCTGAGTCTCGTACCACGTCCACCCGTTGTCAATAGCGCTTTCAATTTTGTGCTCATTCTAAAGTCCCAACTCATTTACAACCGGTGAATCGCCGGTGTAATCATAAAATCCTTTGCCCGATTTTCTTCCAAAATATCCGGCGTGAATCATCCTTCTCATTAGCGGCGGTGCTGAATATTTGTGCTGCTTAAATTCATCGAACATAATATCGGCAATATAAAGTGTTGTGTCAATTCCCACAAAATCCAACAGCGTAAACGGTCCCATAGGGTATCCAACTCCTAATTTCATTGCGTTGTCAATATCTTCTACGGTAGCCAGGCCATTCTCCAGCTGGCGGACAGCGTCCAAAAGATATGGAACAAGCAATCTATTTACAATGAAACCTGTGGAATCTCCACATTTAACAGGAGTCTTCCCGAGCGAAGCGGCAAAATCGAATGCGCTGTCGAAACTCTCATCGCTGGTGGTAACGCATCTCGCTACCTCAACCAGCTTCATCAGCGGAACAGGATTGAAGAAATGGATACCTACCATTTTATCGGGTCTGTTCGTATATGAAGCCATTTCTGTAATGGATAATGAAGATGTGTTACTCGCAAATATAGTTTCAGGCTTACACACTTCGCTAAGCTCTTTGTACACCGCACCCTTCAATTCCATATTCTCTATTATCGCCTCAATAACAATATCGCAATCAGCCAAATCACTAATATCAACTGTGCCGGAAATCCTTGAGAGGGTTTCCTTCATATCAGACTCGCTCGTTTTCCCTTTATCAACTCCTTTTTGAAGAAATTTTTCGATGTTTCCAAGACCTTTATCAAGCAATTCCTGACTTACTTCTCTAATGACCACATCATATCCTGATCGGGCAGATACCTGGGCAATTCCGGAACCCATAAGTCCGCACCCCAACACTCCAACTTTCTTTATCGCCATATATTCAATCCAATATTAATAATTTAAACGGTTTCAACAATAACGGCTGCGCCCTGTCCACCGCCTATACACGCAGTGGCAAGCCCTCTTTTCTTATTACTTCGTCGTAATTCGTATAATAAAGTCATTGTAAGACGAGCACCTGTCGCTGCAAGTGGATGACCAATCGCAATAGCTCCGCCGTTAACGTTGGTTTTATCCCTGTCAAGTCCCAGTTCTTTTTCCACAGCAAGATATTGCGGGGAAAATGCCTCATTCAGTTCGATTAAATCAATCTCCTCCAACGAAAGCTCAGCCTTCTCAAGCGCTTTTCTTGAAGACGGAACGGGTCCGATGCCCATAATTGTTGGGTCACAGCCTGATATTCCCCAACTTACCAATCTTCCGATCGGCTTCAGGCTGGATTTTTCAGCGTTTTCAGCTGTTGTAAGAACCATTGCCGCCGCCCCGTCACTGATTCCGGATGCGTTTCCTGCGGTAATAGTGCCGTCCTCTTTAAAGTACGGTTTTAATTTAGAAAGTGCGTCAATTGACGTATCAGCACGCGGATGCTCATCGGTTGAGAGTAATACATTGCCGTTTTTATCTACCACAGGAACAATCTCGTCGTCAAATTTGCCTTCTTTTTTTGCTACGGCGGTTCTCTGCTGGCTCAGTAACGCAAATTCGTCCACTTCCTGTCTGCTAATATTCCGTGTATCCGCAAGTTTTTCTGCTGTCTGAGCCATAGAGAGCTTTGCGACAGGATCATAAAGTGCCGCCCAGAGTAAATCCACTAATTTGTCATCCTTCAATCGCAATCCCCATCGTACTCCCCACGAACAATGTGGAGTCATACTCATTGATTCAGCTCCGCCGGCAAGAACAAATTCCGCCTCACCAAGCATCAACGTTCGCGCCGCCTGGATCAGAGACTCAAATCCGGAACCACAGAGCCTGTTGACAGTCAATGCCGGAGTCGAATGAGGTACTCCCGCACCCAATCCGACGTGGCGGGCAAGGTAAATAGCATCGGCAGATGTCTGAAGCGCGTTTCCGAAGACGATATTATCAATCTTATCAGGCGAGACACCCGATTTCTCAATAGCTCCTTTCGATGCGATTACACCCAGTTCAGTGGCGGATAACTTTGCCAGACTTCCGCCAAAAGCTCCGAATGGAGTTCTTACCCCTTCAAGTATTACAATATCTGTTTCTTTTAAGCTCATAATCTATAGGACATATCATCTTTTATTTTTTATATAGTTTACCATACCGCCCGAAGAGATAATATCCTGCATCATTTCAGGAAATGGAGCTGCTTGAAACGCTTTATCAGAACCGTCAATAGCAATTTTACCTGTACTTACGTCTAAAGTGACTGTATCATCGGTCTTAATAAAATTAACAGCTTCAGGGCTTTCAAAGATGGGTAATCCGATATTAATAGAATTCCGATAAAATATCCGCGCGAAACTCTTCGCGATTACGGCGGAAATACCGGCGCCTTTAATTGCAAGAGGAGCGTTCTCCCTGCTACTCCCGCAACCGAAATTCTCGCCGGCAACCAGTATATCGCCTTTTTGGACTTTTCCGACAAACTCAGGATCAAGGTCCTCGAGACAATGTTCAGCAAGTTTAGCGGGATCAACCGTTATACAGTGCCGTGCGGGGATTATTCTGTCCGTGTCAATGTTGTCGTTTTCGTATTTGTGTACTTTGCCTTTTATCATAATGGCCTATTCATCAAGGAGTTAGCCTCCTCTGCTTAAACTATATTATTGTTTAGATCCTCGTTTTGCCAGGTTATCAGCGCTACTGTTTTCCTCACGCGGTATCCAACTGACTTTAAATGTTTCGAATTCATCCAAAACATCGAGTACTTGATTGAATAAAGGTTGAAGATTTTTTGCCTTAACTTTATATTTCCCATTTATCTGATTTACCAGCAACTCGCTATCGGAATAAACTTTAACGGTGTTAAAGTTATTGTTTAACGCTAATTCCAAACCCGCTATCATTGCAAGATATTCTGCTTCATTATTGGTCTTTTTCCCCACTGACCGCGATATATTTTCCAACTCTTTACCATTTGATTTCAGCACCACGCCTACTCCTCCGTTATCGTCAGAATCGCTGGCGCCGTCAATAAATACCTCAGCTTCAGTAGTTTCCATCAGCTGCTTCGATATTGAGTCATAAAATTGATTTAACCTTTCTGCACTGAGTGAAGGTATTTTGTCATTTAAATCCGAAGCGCTTACAGTAGTTTTGAGTGCATCTAATATTTCGTTTTCTGTGGGCTTCATATACGAATCACAATTATAAATCTAAATTACAGTCACTGCTTTGGAATGTCAAGCCGAATTAGGCTCCGCCGGATGCGCTATGGCAAGATTTTCTATTCGCCGCCGGTATTCTCAATATATTGATCTGAATCGCTCTGATTGACTATTTCCCTTTTAAAAGTTATTTTTATTTTACAAAGCGCAAACAGTTGATTTTAGATATATTAAAAAAAGGAAACGGAATTGACCCCTGATGTTGATAAGATATTCGATGTTGATAAATCAATACCAAATATGGTATTGATTCGCTCTGAAATCACCTCCGCTGTAGCACAACTTTCTCCTCCCCTGGTAACACCGCTCATTTCTAAATTAGATGAAATACTGAATAAACGGAGCGATGGCTCCCTGAGCAGTATTGAAAAAATCCAGAGTGAGTTTCTTTTGGAAATAATTCCTCTTTTACCTGAAGAACATTCAGAAAAGGATTTTGCTGATATTTATCCTGAAATGCCCTTTAAAAATATAATCCATAACTTTAAAGATAACCTATTAAGCTCTATTACATCAGCTTTTACACGTTTATCGTTGCGATTTTCTCTTTCAGAAGCAGAAAAACTGGAAATTTACCGTGGAATGCTGCAAACACGCTATCTTGACGCTCGCCTAAAGAAATTCTTCATTTCAGGCGAAATCACGGCGCCTGATGGTTCGCAATTTCAGGGAAAGGGATTTCGTTCAATGGGACAGGAAGCAATTTATGCTGCGGCGATCCGACTTAAACGTCGTCAGAATAAAAATGAAGATTCATCTTCTGTTAGTGAACCATATGAAGGAGACTACGTTACTCCAATGATTCGTGATCTTGGAATAGCATTGTGTATGGGGCAGAAACCTTTTGACGTTATGGCGACTCAAATGGGGAAGGAAGCTATACCAACATACGGAAAAGATTTTCATATCGGAGATTTCAACAAAGGAATCCTTCCTCCCTCCGCACCGATAGGGATAAGCGTGTCCACTGCCGTTGGACTCGCTATGGCACTTTCGGGGTCGGACAGAGTTGTCATAACCTGCAACGGCGAAGGGGCTTTATCTTCAGGAGAGTGGCATGAATCGGCTAACTTTGCCGCAGTTAAAAAACTTCCCGTAGTCTTTATCGTCCAAAATAATTACACGGCATTATCTACGCCTGCGAACGAACAGTTTTCTTCACAACAGCTATCAGAAAAAGCAAAGGGCTATGGAATGCAGGCGATTACGGTGGACGGAACCGACCCGGAAGCAGTATTCGCAGCCGTAACTGAGGCGGCAGATGCATGCCGGCGGGGAGAAGGACCGCGCTTGGTAGAACTTATCTGCTTTCGAGTCGCGGGTCATGCCCATCACGATGATATGTTATACTTCGGAGTTGAGCCTGACCAATATTTGGAATATCCTGATATTGGCGAAAACGGCTATATAGATAAAGAAAAATATGACTTTTGGAAAACAAAAGACCCAATAAAATTCTATAAAACCAAATTATACAAAGAAGGTATTCTTGATGATGTTACCAATAGCCAAATTATTGAGGAAGTTTCGGCGGAAATTGAGGCGGCAGCCGAAAATGTTATCGAAGCGCCATGGCCACCTCCCGAGGATGCCGGCGCATCTCCTTTCTTTTCCGAAGCTGCTGAGACTCACTCAGAGCCTTTAAAGAATAGAAATAATATAATCCGGAATCTCGACTTTGATTGGCATTCAGGCAGTGATGTGGATTTTGTTCCCTCTTCTTCCGGTAAAACATTTTGGGAGGCTATCGTAGAAGCGTTAAAGGAAGAAATGACAAGGGATAGTGATACATTTATCATCGGCGAAGATGTTGGCGGCAAATATGGTAATGCATTCCTGATTCTCAAATCCCTATTAGGCGAGTTTGGCGATCGAATGATAAACACTCCGCTATCCGAATCCGCTATTATCGGAGCATCGGTAGGTGCGGCGCTGTCCGGTAAGCGCCCGATTGCCGAAATTCAATTTAACGATTTTATCGCCAGTGGATTTAATCAGCTCGTGAACAACGCCGCAAAAATATTTTATAGATGGGGACACAAAGTTCCTCTTACAATAAGAATGCCCTGGGGCGGATTGCGACAAGCAGGTCCATATCATTCACAAAATACCGAAGCGTGGTTTTATCGGACGCCGGGAATAAAAATCGTTTGTCCCTCTACTCCTCTTGAAGCTAAGGGTCTGCTAAAATCGGCTATCAGAGATGATAATCCCGTTCTATTTTATGAGCATATCGCTCTTTATCGTGCCACCGATATTAAGCAGGAATTGCCATCGGAAGAGGATGATATTATCATACCTATCGGCTCTGCACACCTGAAGCGTAAAGGAAAGGACGTGACTGTTATCAGTTACGGAGCATATGTTCACAAATGTCTTTCTGTTGCAGAAACTTTACAAGAAGATCACGGAATATCTACGATGGTTCTTGATCTCCGTTCGCTCGTTCCACTTGATAAAAATGCCATTCTTGCTTCAGTAGTAAGCACCGGAAAGGTCGTTATTGTAACGGAAGACAGTAAGAGAGGAAGCATCGGTCAGTCGGTTGCTTCTCTAATCGCAGAGGAAATCTTCGAATACCTTGACGCTCCGATACGTGTTTTGGGCGCTCTTGACACTCCTGTACCTTATAGTCCACCATTAGAAAAAGAGTTTCTGGTTAGTGAAAAACAAATAGTTGATGCGGTAAAATTGCTTAATGACTATTAAGCAAATCAGGGATTCTTGTTTGCGTTCTCTTCGATATATCTAACTATGTAATCACCAACTTCTTCAGTGCCAAGCGAACCTCCTAAATCTACTGAAGTCCAATCGTGTTCTATGGCATCTGCTATAGCTTCTGTTATTATTTTAGATTGCTCACCGAATCCGAGAAAATCGAGCATCATTTCAGCGGATAATATAGCTCCCATTGGATTGGCTATATTTCTGCCTGCATATTTTGGAGCTGAGCCGTGAACAGGTTCGAATAGTCCCTTTTTAGTTTCAGGATTGATATTCCCGGATGCGCCAAGACCCAACCCGCCCTGAAGCTGCGCACCGAGATCGGTGATAATATCACCGAACATATTATTTGTAACCACTACCTCAAACTGCTCAGGACGTTTAATCATCTGCATAACTAATGCGTCAATATACCAATGATTGGTCTCTATTGATTTGTGTCGTTTGCCGACTTCTTCAAATACCCGCTGCCAAAGTCCGCCCTCATATTCTAAGGCGTTACTTTTATCGGACATAGTTACTGTTTTAAGATTATTTTCCTCTGCGTAATTAAAAGCGTATTCTATGATTCGTTCTACGCCTTTACGCGTATTTATCGATTCCTGCACGGCAATTTCATCCGGTGTGCCCTTTTTGAGATTCCCTCCTACACCGACGTAAAAGCCTTCGGTATTTTCTCTGAACACAACAAAATTTAAGTCTTTCGGTTGTTTATTTTTCAATGGACATAATTTTTCATGAATTAATTTGATAGGCCTGTGGTTCACATAAAGATCCAACCTGAACCTCAAGCCAAGAAGAATATCTTTTGCGTGTTTCATATCCGGAACTCTGGGATCGCCTAACGCCCCAAGATAAATTGCATCATAATTATCCCGTAATTCTTTAAATCCGGATTCGGGAAGCGTTGTGCCGTCCTTCAAATATCGTTCGGCACTGTAATCAAATTCGTTTAACTGAAGATCAAAATCGAAAATGACGTTCATAGTGTGCAGAACTTTCATAGCTTCTTTTGTAACATCAACTCCAATACCGTCACCGGGGATAACAGCTATTTTTGGCAAAAGTTTCTCACTTTACTTATGCTCCAAATTTAATATTGACAGCAACTTATGGAATAGGTCAGTAAGAATCAAGAAATTGTCGAAGCTGCTCTCCGTCTTCATTGTTTAAGTCTGAATATGGTTTTCGCACTGATCCCCCATTGAATCCTAATAGACTCATAGCATATTTTAATCCAGCAATTCCGAATGGTGTTGTTACATTATCAGCAAAGTTTTTTAGTCTTGATTGCAAGATATCCGCTTCTTCAAAATTTCCACTTGAGAAGGCAGAATATATATCAGTGCAAAGGTCGGGTAGGGCATTTGATATTGCTAATATTCCACCTTCAGAACCATTTTTTAAGCTATCTAATAACAATCCCGCATTCCCCGTAAATGACTGAAAGGCGAAATTGGACTGTTTCTGGATATCTATAAACCTCTCCAATTCGGTGGAAGAATCTTTCCAACCTTTTATATAATCTTTTTCTATAATTTTGATTAGAGATTTTGATTCAATAGACAGACCAGAAAACATAGGAACATTATAATAAAACAGCGGAACCTTTGTTGTCTTGCTCAGGTCATTATAAAAGTTCAGAAATATGTCTTCATTAATAGAGGGTTTGTAGTACGTAGGCGGCAATATGAGATAGACATCAGGATCAAATTTATCGGCTTCTGCAACAAAAGATATAGCTGATTTAGTTGACTCTTCCATCACACCCACAAGAATCATTTTACCTGCATCCCTGCCCTGGCCTATAACACGTTCAATTACCTGGAGTCGTTCTTCCCGATTAAGAAGAATTGATTCGCTGCTCGAGCCAAGAATAAGATAGCCCTGAATCGAAGAATTGTTTAATTTATCTACGTTATAAAGAAGTGATTGGAAATCTATTTCGTCGTCACTGAATGGAGTTACAAGTGGAGTATATATCCCTCTTCCTAACATCCCCAATTGTGGTACTCCATTCTAATCAGAAATCGCTTCTTCTGGTGTCAAAGAGAGGCGTGACAAGCTTATAATCGCCGAATCCGTTATAGTCCTGGAAAACAAAATTTCTATTTATATCGTAATAATACCATACCTCATACGGTTTCTGGCTAATATCGAACGGATGTCGCTCAATGTCATTTGGAGAACCAAACAATATGTAAATCATTCCCATATCCGCTTTCCAACCATCCTGAAATGTAGCAAAATTTTCGTTCGTAAATTGAATTCTCTTATAATACTCGACCATAAGTTCGTTTCCATCGGACTCGGGAGAAGGGTCTCGTTTTTTCCAAAATTTAGTGAATAATTGTCTTTTTAATTCATTTTCGGAAGATAACATTTTCTTCATTTCCCCTTGTGTCGCTATATATCTAAGATATTCCACTGCTTTATCAAGGTCTGTGATCGTTTCGGACATACCAAACCATCTTACACGAAACGTCTTACTTTTTGTTACCTTATTCTTCCCTTTTCCCACTTCTACAACGAATTTGTATCTATTGAATTTTAGATTATCATGTTTAATGGGAACGTAAGTTTTCACTACTCCATCAACAGGCTCTGCTGAGAATATCTCCGAGTATATTTCATTACCTTCAATATCGGTAACGATATTCCTAATATTTATTTTCTTTTTCACTCCATAAATTTCGTAATAGGCTTTAAAAGCTGATGATTCGCTTATAAATGCGTTAGAAATATTAGGCGTAAGTTCTACATCTCCCGACTCGGATATAGCTAAATAATCAAGTAGCAAAATATCGCTTATCGAAAGCCGTTTTCCATAATTAGGAACCGCTAAGGTCATTCGTCTGAAACCTGTCTTTCGCGTATCAATATCCATAACTCCGATATTGATTCGGTAGTTATTTTGCCTTATGAGGAAACTTGTTTTTAATATAGAAAAATCTTCCCTTGAATTGGTGTCGAAAAAATCACTCACCTTGATGGTATCTCGTATAACTCTTCCTTCCTGTCGGTCTCCCGATTCATTAAATAAGGTTATTGATAGTTCGTATGTTGCCTGAAAAATATCCTTATTTTTAATAAATTGAAGTTCATCGTAGGCTATTTTGAGATAGACATCGAGATTAGTTAAGTCTTTTTCCGCTGAGGCAGTTGTAATAGTTTCAATTTGGAAATTGGGTACATTCGGGGTTTCTGACTGAATCATTTCTACCTGAGCGAATAAATTTGTAACACTAATGCTAATTAGAGCAATCATTAAGTTAATCCGTATAATTTTCTTCATTTTAACAATCCTTATTAAAATAAGTTAACTAATTATCTGCTCGACCCGGTTTATTCCATTGAAATTGTGTTAGTCCATAATTGGTACCTATCCAAATATAATCTTCATTAATATAAAATGCGTTAACAGAATTGTGAGAAAGTCCATCTGCGGTAGTATAGCTTCTCCATGAAGAATTTTCTCTATTATATCGCAATAATCCCAATGAAGTAGCAACCCAAATATATTTACCCATAGCATCTATCTTTCGAACATCACCTCTAAGTAGCGATGTATGAGATGGTAATCGTTTGTTTTCGCCGGTGATTTTATTTATTTGAGAGATCCCATCAATATCGGACATCAATATCAGATCCCCGCCGTCTGCTATATGAGTAACAATCCCTCCCCCCGAAGATTTTGGCGATATTACTTCGCCAAAGCTATTAAAATGTGTTATTGTCTTATCAGCAGTATTTATCCTATATGCTCCGGAAGTAGTCCCCACCCAGAGCTCCTGTCCAATTTTTGTCAGATCGCGAACAATTAAACTGCTGTTTTCAAAAAAAGCGGGGGTCGAAACTTTTTCTGTAACCGGATCGATAGTTTGAATTCCTCTTTCAGACCCGATCCATAATAGAGAATCGTAATACTCTATCGTGTTTACTCTGTTTGCCTTCAATCCATCAAACGCAGTGATTGAATGCCATTCGCCACTTTCGTTCTCGTAATAAATAATGCCTTCATCAGTCCCTATCCACATATTTTCGCCAACAGATTCCATAGTGTTTACGTTTAAGGAAAAAACAGCGCTCCCTGTATACTCTTCAAAATATCTCCATTCATTTTCTTCTACGCTCCATACTGATAATCCGTATTGCTCCCGACAATTAGCATAGCCTAATCTATTTATACCGGTTTGAACGAGAAAAATTTTTATTCCTCCAATCCATAGATTACCATTATTGTCCATTTCCACCGCAGTTACATAATTATTTAATATTCCGATATTTGAACTGCTTAATGTCTGAACATTGGAATTTCCTATAAACGCTCCCGAGCCGCACGTTCCGCCGTAATAGTTTCCTAAATCATCAATAATAGCGGCGGTAACTTCGTATTCTCGTAAATGCCCATCAATAATCCTACCCAATCGATTATCCCCGTAAAATTCAAATCCATCGTTCATAAAAAAAAGAACATCGCTTGATGAAGCCTGCGCACTCTTTCCATACCATTTTATACGTGAAGGAGGAGTAAATGTTTTGTTTTTTAAAAAGCCCGATAATCGATCCACCTCTATGAAACCTGAACCCGTTTCTAACCAGATACTATTTTTACTTTCTCCGATGGAAGTGATTATTTCTCTGTTGAACATATTAAGTTGATCGAATCGGATATTTGTCACATTAAGGTAAGGCAGTTCTATTCTGCTTAACCCCTTAATAGTAGCGGCCCAGAGGATCCCGTTAATCTTGTCTTCCCCGATAGCTGTGATCAGGTTATCATCTAATCCGTCAGTTTTGTTTATCGGAGTTCCCCACTCGTTTCTAAATTTATTATATCTGATTATTCCATTAGTGGTTCCGAAATAGACATAATTATTCCCATCGCTAACGCTCGTAATGATCCTCGAATTTAAATAAGTGACCCAATCGTCCGCATCGTAGATAGAATTATAATTTTGAGCGGCTACAGGCCGAATTAACAGGAGAATAGAAAATATGACGAATAAAGATTTCGACAGTTCAGAAATCAGAAATCCTAATTTGGCGTTATTCGCCTGAGCTCTCCAGGTACTCTCTGAGTTTTCTAATTTCAACGGGAACAACACCCACCTCTTCGCAAACGATACCGGATGATAAAGCTGCTATATGCGCAGCATCCGCATAACTGGCTCCGGCTGTAAGAGCCAACGTAAACGATGCTATAACGGTATCCCCGGCACCGGATACATCTGAAACACGACGAACACGGGATTGAATTTGCTGAACAGAGCCATTCTTCTGGAAAAGAGTCATACCCTCTTTGCCCTGCGTGATAAGAACACACCCGCATTCCATTCTATCAAGAAGTTCTCTTCCGGCTTTACGAACATCGCCCTGAGTCTTGATGGTCATCCCGAGCGCTTTTTCTGTTTCCATAATGTTCGGTTTAAAAAGAGAACTTTTTTTGTAATTAAAAAAATTCTTAATTTTTGGATCAACCGCTAATATTTTATCGTTCGCTATACATTTTGCAATTATTTTGTCAATAAGTTCACTGTCAATCACGCCCTTATCGTAATCCTGTATAATAACCGCGTCCAGATCCCTGATTATACTATTGAGATAATCGATAATTTTACGTTGTGTTTCCTCTCCAATTTTCCCACTGCCCTCCCAATCCATACGAACCACATGCTGACCGTTTGAAATAACTCTCTCTTTAACAGTAGTCACTCTCGTAGAATCCGTGAATATTCCTTCTGTAGGGAGATTTTCTGTCTGAACTTTTTTCCTTATCATTTCACCCGCTTCATCATTACCTACTACTCCAATCAGAACGGGTTTCGCCCCGAGAAAATACAGGTTATTGAATACATTAGCCGCGCCGCCGAGACTTTCCGAAGTTGAATCAATTTCAACCACAGGAACAGGGGCTTCAGGCGACATACGAACATGACTCCCCCACCTATACCTGTCGAGCATCAGATCTCCGATAACGGCGATCCGCTTGCCTTTTGATTTATTAATAATCTCTAATAATGTATCTTTATCATACTCCATCTAAAACAGCATCCTTATTTTTCATTATAATGGATTGATTATCATTCTTAAGTAACGAATTTCCAGTCATTTCGTCCGGTATGTCTAATCCGAGCAACTCTAATATTGTAGGAGCAAGATCGGCTAATCTGCCGTCATCTCTTATTCCGGTTAGACTGTTTACTCCTGCAAGGATAAGAGGAACAGGATTGGTCGTGTGCGCTGTATGAGGATATCCGGTATCATCATCAAACATCAATTCTGCGTTTCCGTGATCCGCCGTGATGACGCATGCGCCGCCCTTTTCAAGCATCAATGGAACAATATTTTTCAGACCTATATCCACGGTTTCTACCGCCTTAACAGCAGCTTCAAATGAGCCTGTATGCCCTACCATATCGCAATTTGCATAGTTAAGAACTATAAAATCATGTACCCCGTCTTCGATGGCATCGCAGACATTCGCTGTTATCTCCTCAGCGCTCATCTCAGGCTTCAGGTCGTATGTAGCGACTTTTGGCGATTTGACCAATATCCGTTCTTCATTTTTGAAAGCAGTCTCATTCCCTCCGTTAAAAAAATAGGTGACATGAGCGTATTTTTCCGTCTCCGCAACTCGAAGTTGTGATAATCCTGCGTTTGAGATTACTTCACCTAAAATTTCTCGCAAGTTTTCAGGTTCAAACGCAAATGGCTGATTGAACTTTGCATCGTACATGGTCATTGATGCATACTTAAATTTACGTCTTGGTCGTTCAAATTCTCTAAAATCCGTTGATAAAAGCGCGTCTGTCATCTGTCTCATCCGGTCAGCTCTAAAATTAAAAGCGATAATACCATCCCCATCCCGAAGAGTCGCCACCGGTTTACCAGCCTCAAATATTGTCGAAGGCAATATAAATTCGTCTGTGAGGTTATCCTCATATGCTGATGCAAATACTTCAAGAGGTGAAGAAAATTTTGTTCCTTCGCCATTTAATAAAGTTTTGTAAGCCTCTTCGGTGCGGTCCCATCTATTGTCTCTATCCATCGCATAATATCTACCGGAAATTGACGCAATTCTTCCGATGCCAAGTTCTTCGGTTTTTTCGATTATCTTTCGGACGTAACCTTCTCCTGATTTTGGCGACGTATCTCTTCCATCTGAGAAAAGATGCAGAAACACATTTCCGAGGGATTTTTGTTTTGCCATTTCTAACAAAGCGTCTATATGATTCAATCTACTGTGGACACCGCCGTCAGACAGTAACCCCATTAAGTGAAGAGCCGTGCCCCTTTTTTTAACCACACTCATCACTTCTGTAAAAACATTGTTATCGAAGAATGATTTATCTTCGATGGCATTATCAATTTTTACAAGCATCTGATTAACTATCCGTCCCGCACCGATGTTAAGATGCCCAACCTCTGAATTCCCCATCATTCCATCAGGCAAACCCACATCAAAACCGGAACAATTCAGCGTAGTATTGGGATATTCCCGGAATAGGTTATCCAAAGTAGGCGTTTCGGCAGCTTTTACGGCGTTATAATTCTCTTCGCTCCGAAGACCGTAACCGTCTAATATTATTAAAATAACTTTTTGCATAGGTTCAAAATAAGAATATTTACTCTATTTATACCCAAGTTAACCTGTTTAATTTACTTAGGCGATTAAGCAGAGTCAAGCGTTATGCTTGTTTTAGCTAATTCTGACGGCAGTATTCAGCGGGATAATAAAAACTTCCGTCACTTCTTACCCGGAATTATAAGGTGAAGCCTGCCCGACATCTGCCAGCGGGCAAAACCGAAAGTTTAATGCTTTAAACTATATATTCGCTTTTTCAGAAGAGACTTCTTTTTCTCCGTTATCCGCTGAGATTTCTTCCCTATTTTTTCGGCTGTTTTTCCAGAGTAACAAGATGCCCATGAGGATAAGGAAAAGTGCAGGAATAGTTCTGTCGCCATAGAGAATACCGGAAGCAATGTAATCGTTTATTTCCAAAAAGAGGTATCCTCCCGCTACAATGAAAATTAGTCCGGGAATTGCCGATGTATAATCAATCGGCTTCAATGGAATAGTTGCAAAAAACGCTACGCCGATACTTCCAAGATAAAGAGGCCAAACTTCCGTCAGATAGGGATGAATTATTCTGAATTCCTGAAATATATTGATACTCCCGAGTAAAGTCAGGAATGTTCCCCAAAAAACCAAACCGCGCCTGTTTTGTCTGTATCCATTTAGAAGCATAAGCGCTCCAAATATAGCCATAGCCCACATTCCCAGCTCACCTCTTATCATACTTCCGAATCCCATTTCTTTTACCAGCCAAAACACACCGATGAAAATAAGAATCGTGCCAAACACTTTTGAACCTTGTCTCCTTTTAGTCATTGGTTTCCCCTCCGGATTCTATAAGTGAACGGCTCTCAGGCAAAGCAATTATCAAAATAATATACGCCAGCAGACCAAATCCGCCTGTAGCAAGTGTACCGATTATCCAGAGTAATCGGACTATCGTAGAGTCAATTTTAAAATACTCTCCAATCCCCCCGCATACACCGCTGATTTTTCTGTCGTAAACAGAGCGAGTTAGTTTGTTTGATTCGCCGGAATCGGAGGACTCATCTTTAGTAGAATTACCTGTTTTATCTTTTTCGCCTGAGGGCTTCAACAGCAGCCACGCGCCGAGAGCGATAATAATTATCGGGATGAACATCCCTCTAAAACCGTGCCACATCCAGTAATGATTTATCCCTCTAAATCCGAAATCTGATATTAAAAACAGTATTCCGAGTATGATAAGCAATGCTCCCCAAAAGCCGGCAGTACTTTTTTTCTCTACCTTCGCTTCTTTTGTCAGGACATCCCCGTTGTCGGGAAATATCAGAAGACCCGCAATATATATGATTATACCGCTTCCGCCGAAAAGCGCCATTACAACAAACACGATTCTGACGATTGTGGAATCTATATCAAGATATTCAGAAATTCCCCCGCAAACGCCGCCTATCATTCGGTCTCGCCGCGATTTATATAATTTCTTCACATCGCTTTGAGGCGGTTTCTCTGATTTTTTCTTTTCTTCCTTTTTCTTCGTCTCTTTCCCAGCCATTTTATTTACTCCGCTATTACATTTCTAATTTATTCAGTCCTAATCAGTTACGGAGATAAAATCTCATTTGTTTCACATTAGTTCATCTAAATTAGCGGAACGAAATTCACTACTCCGTGTTTTTCAGTCTTGAATCCCATTTTATTTTTGCTGAGACAAATAAGCTCCTGATCGATTTCACCCACAGGAATTATCATCTTACCTCCGATTTTCAGTTGGCTTACAAGCATTTCCGGAATAGACTTTGAAGCTGCCGATACTATGATTGCATCATAAGGCGAGTTGGATTTCCAACCCAGTTTTCCATCTCCATTCTTTAAATAGAGGTTTTTATAATTCATCTTCTTCAATAGGTCTTGGGCAGACTCGTAGAGAGCTTCACGTAACTCCACGGTGTATATTTCCGAAACTATATTAGCTAATAATGCTGCTGCATAACCCGAACCTGTTCCAATCTCAAGCACTTTCGACGTATCATTTAGATATGCCAACTCAATCATAAGCGCTGTCACATAAGGTTGACTGATAGTTTGATTATCTTCTAACGGCAATGGTTCGTCGAAGTAAGCCTGCTCTTTATAAGTATCTTTTATGAAAAGATGTCTCGGCACATTGAGCATCGAAGAAATTATCGACGGATTTTTGATTCCTCTGGCAACAATTTGCAATTCCACCATTTTTCGCCTTCGAGAGCGATAGCATTCTTCCTCGGCAGCGGTCTCTGTCAAATCTGATGGAAAAAATTTCAATTATCACTCCATTAATGCCAAAAGATGCTCTTTTATGCTACGCCGAAGAGAACCGAGATTGTAGCCCCCCTCCAAAACGGACACTATCCTTCCCCCCGAAAATTCATGCGCCCATTCCTTCACGATGAGCGTCATCTCTCTGTAAGCGTCGTGCGTGAGATTAATGCCTGAAAGCGGGTCGTCTCTATGGGCATCGAATCCCGCTGATATAAAAATTATATCCGGTTCAAATTTTCTTATTTCAGGCTCAATTTTTGTTTTAAATGTTTTCAGGTAATCAGAATTTCCCGAACCTTTACTCATAGGGTAATTCAGGGTTGTGCCGTAGCCTTCTCCTTCCCCTTTTTCGTTGATTGCTCCGGTTCCGGGGTAATGCGGAAATTCATGAAGGCTTACATAAAGAACATTAGGGTCCTTTTCAAACAAATGCTGAGTGCCGTTACCGTGGTGCACGTCCCAATCCAATATAACCGCTCGAACCAATTCATATTTACGCGCGTGGATAACTCCCAGCGCTACGTTATTAAAAAAACAAAACCCCATAGACCTGTTTCTTTCGGCGTGATGACCGGGAGGACGAACGGCACAAAAAGCATTTGATATTTGTTCCTCCATAATCTTATCCACGGCAGTGACAACGCCACCTGCCGCAAGCAGAGCAACCTCATAACTCTTTTCATTTATGCCGCAGTCAAGTTCATCAACATAAGTCTTTCCGGATTCGCATGCTTCCTTTACACGGTCAATATATTCCCTATCATGAATTTTTGTGAGCAGCTCCATCTGAATGCTCTCAGGTTCATAATGTGTCAATTTATCCCAGACTCCTTCATGTTTCAGGTGGGAAAGAAGAGCGGTCAGCCTGTCGGGTCGTTCGGGATGAGCGTCACCCGCGCGATGCTCTAAATACTTTGGAGAATAAATGAAACCTGTATCGGAAAATGATACATCAAATGTTTTTCTCTCCGGAGTTTCCATCTCATCCATTAAACGCATTTTCAATTGACCTTGTCAGATCTTTAAAACTTAATTTATCCGTTGAAACTAATTTCACTATTTCTTCGGCATTCATTTTCTGTCCATATTTCCATAAATTCCTAAGCCTCTCCCCGCTGGACGGATTCCGAAACCAATCATCGCCTCCTTCTTCGGTCATATACGCATTCAGAGATGATTGCAGCATCCATGCCCGCAAATACCTGGCGCAATAAAATTCAGAATCCACATCGTTGAGATAATTGACCGGTTCATATTGTATTTTCGTCGCTTCGGTCAATATTGATGAATAGGCATCCGGCATATCCTCCAAAACAGAGTTCCCGTGCAGCTCTTTTTCGTAAATAAATTTCGCGCAATATCGCCTGAGCATATATAGTTCCAACAGATTCGCCATAATAAGATAGTCCTTCGGATTATCCATTCGCGCCACTTTTTTGAGCCACTGCTTATTCAGGGTGAGATGGTCGAATAACATAGCGAAACTTTCCGTTACGGAATTATCCCCAAGGTATCTGTTTTCCATTGGAAGGGTTGCGTCCACATGAGCGTAGTGCATTGAGTGCCCGAGTTCGTGCAAGAACGATTGATAATCGGATAATCCGCCTTGAGGCATAATAACGAGAACGATATTGTCCGGCACGGAAATTGGGGCGCAGAATGCTCTTGGAGTTTTCAGCGGACGGTCATCAGTATCGATTTTGATATTACCCTCTCCGTTCATCGAGAGTCCCATGGAAGAAATAAATTTATCTACTCTTCCAAGCAGTTCGCCAGCGGGAAAATAATCGTCGTATCCGCTCATCCGAAAGAGATATGGGGAATCATACGTCTTCGTGTCATTTAAGTCTAACCCCATATGCTTTTTGAAAGCCCATTGAGCCACATCGGTGTACATTGATTCCGTGTCAGCGAGAAATGTTTCGCAGTCAACTACAAACCCATCAAGATCAAGACCCGAAATGTGTGAAATAAGATCAGTATATGTATCAAATCCAAATTCCGATGCCGCGCTGTGAACCAGCTCCAACGCTTCTATCCGCATCGGATTATCTCTGTCAACAATCTTGTGAACACCCCTCTGAATAGATTTACGCTTCTTCCTGTCAGATTCATTCTTAATCAGAAGCGGAGCCTGACGATATGGAGTGTCTTTGCCCTCAAAATCGAATGTGGAAGTCGCCTCAAGCTGTAAAAGAGTGTCGGTTAATTTACGGGTAGAAAACCCTTGATAAAGCGAATAGATAAATTCTAATAATTGAAATTGTTCGCGACTGCTGCCGTCTTCCGAACTTGATTCAACTAATTCTGTTATAAGTTCTTTCGAGGACAGGTCTTCGTATTTCTCGTAAATTGCAGAAAGATTACTTTCTTCTTTCAGACCTGCGGCGGATAGGTAGTATTCTTCAGATATTTCATTGAAGAACGATTCAGCTCTATGGGAGATTTTATCTATCTCCATCAGCTATCTAATCTTTGAGGTAGCTTGCGACTGCCCTGTCTACAGAGTCAAATGTTTGGAATATAGTCATGAGCTGCGTGATCATAAGAAGGCTTTGAACCTTCTCGGTGGTATTTGCTAAACGGAGGTCTCCACCCGTATTACGGGCAGAGGTTAGAGAACCCATAAGCGCTCCAAGTCCGGAGCTGTTCATCCATTTAACTTTGGCGAGATCAACAACAATTTTATCAATTTTGTCGGCAAGTAGATTTTTAACGTATTTTTGTAATTCAGCGGTTTCAGGACCACCCATCATTTTCCCGGACAATGACAGAACAGCCACATCTCCCTCTATCTTTTCCTTAATTCGCATCTACTTCCTCCAAATAACAATTAATTGTTTAACAATATAAGGTTTTAAATTACCTATCTGCAAAAGTAATTGCAAGCGAAAATCAATTAGGCATCAACAAGTTAAGGAACTGGTCTCTTTCATTGGATATTCTCTAACAGCCACGAATGACAAAGTAGCGCGGGTCAGGGCTTGCCTGTCCCGCCAATGGCGGTGGCCCTGACCGCACGACATCTTTTTAATAATTCTTTTACTTTAACAACAACATCTTCTTCGTCTCTACAAAATCACCTGCCTGCAACCGATACAAATAAACACCGGAAGCGGCATCAGATGCGTCCCAAACAATTTCATGAAATCCCGGCTGCATACCCGCCTCGCTAAGTCTTCGAATCTCTTCGCCAAGAATATTATATATCAAAAGCGTTACATCGCTCCGCTCAGGCAATGAAAAGCGGATGTTCGTCACCGGATTAAAAGGGTTCGGATAATTTTGTTTAAGCGTAAATTTAGTCGGAATGTTATATTCCTGTTTATCAATGCCTACCAAGGTACCCCAGTTATCCCCTCCATCGGTTGTACGCAGTATAAGATTATTTTTACCCAGCACCCAACCCGTCAACGTGTCTACAAATGACATTGCAAACAGGTCGCTGAATGTCCCAGATTCCTGTATTTTCCATTTATGTCCCACAGAATCAGTCATAGCTATCAGCCCTGAATCACCCACTACCCAGCCATGTTCTTCGCCAATTCTTTCTGACGCCTTCAAGCCATTGTGAAAAGAAATTAGATTCGATGGAAAGCCATCTAAATCTTCGCCCCTATTGGCAACGAAGGAATGGCCACTACAAGTTACATTTTCGTCCATATAAATATCTATGCAGGATCCGCCGACGATCAATGCTGATGAGTCATTCCATGAAGTTATCATAGTATGCGAATAACTACTATTTCCAGTGATAATCCAACCGACGAGTGTAGTATCAAAAGAATTTCCACCATCAAGTGTTCTGAAAAGATAGGCGTTCGATTCAAGCACCCAAAAAATATCAGTTTCCAAAATCTCTAAATCTTGCAAATGTGAAGATTGCGAAAGACCATTCAATTCTTCCCATGAAATTCCAGCATCTGTAGTTTTTCTGACAGCATTGCTACTCAAAGAATATCCTATACTGTCATCAATAAAGTGAATATCAAGAATCGTTTCATCAAATGAAGCTGATCTATCCTGCCAAGTCTCACCGGAATTTATCGTGGAAAGAATAATTCCTTTTTCGCCGCCCACCCAACCAGTCGCAGAATCAATAAAAAACAGTGTAGTTAAACTTTCAATAACATTTGTTGGAGATTTATTCCAGGAATTACCTCCGTTAGTGGTACGCGCAATAAATCCGCTGTCGCCGATCACCCATCCGTTTTGAGCGTCAGTAAAGAATATGTCGCTTAGTTCCTGAGTAATTTCGGGATCGCTTTGAGAGAAAGCCTGCTCCGGGAGAACCAGAAGTGAAATTACTCCGGTTATCAGAATAAGTGATATAAGTTTTTTATTTATCATAATCTCACAAAAAATATTTCCCGAGAAACCGTAAGATGATATAATAATTTAGATTATACGTACCATTATAGGGTTATATTCTCCAATGTCAAGAAATAGAAGATTGCCGCGTTTTCCATCCCCCGCCTCTGGCGGGGTTCGGACTCCTCGCAAGCCCGTCATATGTCTGACGGGCCACTTGATTACATTCCCACAATAAAGCACCATAGAGTATCTTCATTTCTTGCATTTCGCCGGCTCTTAGATTATTATTTATCCTATGGGAGAAAAGGTAGTAGCCACTAACAGGAAAGCTCGCCACGATTATGAAATCCTTGAGACTATAGAAGCGGGTATTGTTCTCACAGGAACTGAGGTAAAATCATTTCGTGACGGTAAAGTGAACCTGAAAGACTCGTATGCGGTAATCGAAAAAGAAGAAGTATTTCTTATCGGCGTATATGTCAGTCCTTATTCGCATGGTACCACAAAACCTCATGAACCTGAACGAAGGCGTAAACTTCTTCTTCATAAGATGGAAATTATGAAGATGAAACGGAGTATGGATCAAAAATCGCTTACTATTATCCCTCTGAAAATTTACTTTAAGGGTGGCAAAGCGAAAGTACTGATGGGAATGGCCCGCGGAAAAGCTAAATATGACAAACGGCGCGACATCGCAATAAGAGACTCGAAAAGAGAAATTGCGCGCGCTAACAAAAATCGATTTTGACATATTAAATTAAGGTAAAAATGGAAAAGGGATTCAAAGAACAAAAAGATATTATCAGGAGAGGAACGGAAGAAATTCTGCCACCTGCCGAATTCGATTCTCTCCTGAAAAAGTCTATCGAAACGGACAAACCTCTCAGAGTTAAACAGGGATTTGACCCCACCGCTCCCGATATACATCTCGGACATACAGTATGTCTCAGGAAACTGAAACAATTTCAGGATTTAGGTCATCAAATCGTTCTGATAATCGGCGATTATACCGGAATGGTGGGAGATCCGTCAGATAAAAGCGAGACGAGACCGCGGCTTTCTCACGAAGACGTTATGGCGAACGCCGCAACCTACGAAACGCAATTCTTTAAAATTTTGGACCGTGATAAAACTGAAATTCACTACAACGGCGAATGGTTCAAAGATATGAAATTCACGGAAGTAACCGATCTTGCAGCAAAATATACCGTTGCGCGAATGTTAGAGAGAGACGATTTCAAAAAACGATTCAAAAGCGAACAGCCTATCAGCATTCACGAATTCTTTTATCCTCTAATGCAGGGATATGATTCCGTTGCCATAAAATCTGATATTGAAATAGGCGCCACAGAACAAAAGTTTAATCTGCTGATTGCGCGTAAAATTCAGGAAGAATACGGAGTTAAGCCTCAATGCGTTCTTACAATGCCGGTACTGCCGGGAACTGACGGAACGAAGAGAATGAGCAAATCCACCGGGAATTATATAGGTATAGATGAACCGCCCAACGATATTTACGGCAAGACGATGTCAATCCCTGATGAGCTCATATACACATATTTCGAGCTCGTTACCGACAGCTCGCTTGAGAAGCTCTCCGGGATCAAAGAACAATTGGAAAGTGATAGCGTGAATCCAATGGAATTAAAGAAAAAGCTGGCCCGGGAAATAGTTGCTCTTTATTATGGCGAAGAAACTTCGCTTGATGCGGAGAAGGAATTCGGCAATATATTCAGCAAAGGAAAAATCCCGGACGATATGCCGGAAACGAACGCTTCGGAAGGCGACCTGATTGTGGATATTATGGTGAAGAACAATATCACCGCTTCCAAAGGAGAAGCTCGCAGGCTTATTATTCAGGGAGCTGTTCGGATAAACGGAGATAAAATCTCCGATAAAGACCAAACCCTTTCTAACGAAAAAGAACAGATTTTGAAAGCCGGCAAGAGAAGGTTCCTACGAATCATAATGAGCTAACCTGTATTAAATATCCCGGGAGCAATTGCAGCTGATGAAGAAAATCGTAACTATCTTTATGTTCACCGTTATACTCTTATTGAATTGGACTCAAGTCAAATCACAGACTCCTTCCCAACCGAAATCCATAATTCTATTCATCGGCGATGGGATGGGCGTTTCACAGATAACTGCGGCGGTGATGATGGGAGTTGGAGATAATTTCCTTCGATTCACAAATGGAGGCTTGTCAGTTACCCGTTCTTCACGTTCATGGTTAACTGACTCAGCTGCCAGCGCTACTGCTTTAGCATCCGGTAAAAGAACTTACATCAAAGCCATCGGAGTTGATGACGACAGAGTTCCGTTGAAGAATATCGTTGAAATCGCTCGGGGATACGGGATGTCAACAGGATTGGTCGCTACATCCAGCATAACACATGCCACACCGGCATCATTCGCCGCACATGTAGAATGGCGTGGGGATGAGATGGAGATTGCAAGACAGCTTTCAGAATCAAATGTGAATGTCATCATCGGAGGCGGACGAAAGTATTTTCTTCCTAAAAAGGAAAACGGCGCAAGAAAAGACAACAGAAATCTTCTTAACGAAATGGCGGGTAGGGGTTTTAAAGTAGCATACAATATGGACGATCTTTTCAATCTTAATTTTGAAAAAGTGGAAAACTTAATCGCCCTCCTTGATCACAACGCAATAAATAAAAAAGAGCATCCTGAACAAAATCTCTCCGATATGACAGATGTGGCGATCAAAATTCTCAGTAAGAACAAGAATGGATTTTTTCTGATGGTGGAAGGTTCGCAGATAGATTGGGAGTCTCACGATAATGAGTATGAGAAGATGCTTTTCCAGATGAAAGATTTCAACGATGCTCTCGGTATCGGATTGGATTATTTAGAATCAAATAATGATATACTAATTCTTGTTACGGCGGATCATGAAACGGGCGGCTTATCCCTTCATCAAGGAACTGATAAAACGTCTAATTTCAATCCCAAATGGGCAAGCCGCGGCCACACGGGTGAATTCGTCCCTATCCTTTCCGCGGGAGCCGGTAGCGAGCTTTTCGGCGGAATATTGAATATAGCGGAGATTGGCGAAATATTGATTGAACTGCTCGCCCATCGTTAAGGATTTGTCCTATAGTAAGCCGCATTACGGATTTCAGGGCACTTTTTCGCCATATTCCACACGTGAAATGAGATAAATTAAGATTTATTTAGAAACAGACGATAAAATAAGTAAAGAAAAGTGAATAATGAGAAGAATAGTTGCATATGTAGTTGTGCGGTTATAATATTCTCTACATATAGAGATGATAAACACCGATTTCGGTTTATAGGAGAACGTTAAATGGCTAAAGAATTTACAGACGAGAATTTTGAGCAGGAAGTTTTAGGCTCTGAAGTGCCTGTACTTGTTGACTTTTGGGGGGAAGGCTGCGGTCCGTGTGTGGCTATGACTCCTGTTTTAGAGGAACTCGCAGCCGAATATAAAGAAAAAGTGAAAATTGGAAAAGTTGATGTCTATGCTAATCCGAGCATTTCCTCGCGATATGGGATACGGAGTATTCCCAGTTTTCTGTTTTTCAAAGATGGTGAAGTTCAGGAAACGATAATAGGCGCCCGTCCAATAAGTTTTATGAAAGATAAATTGGATTCAGTTATTTAGCTGATTTTTACAAAGTAGTTTCTTACATTATAAGGCTCATCTTTTGGTGAGCCTTTATTGTATATTAGTATTATTATGCCAGATATTTCTGAAATAAAAAATGCACTTCGGAAGAGGTTCGCTGAAGAGAGAGCAAATCTTTCGTTCGATGATATGAATCAAAAATCTGAGGAGATTTTAAATTATCTTTCTTCGCTTCCCGAGTATAATGATTCAGCCACTATTTATACTTTTATCGGCAGTCTCCCCGGAGAGATACAAACGATTATGTTGGCAGCGCGGGCGCTTTCCGAAGATAAAGCAATTATCGTTCCCGTGTATCACGGAAATGAAGCACCTCCGTCTCACTCTATCCTGCGAAGTATTAATGCGTTGGAATTTTCTCCCTTCGGTATCATGCAGCCTTCTCCTCAGAATGACATCCCTGTTCCCATCAGTGATTCAGATTTAATTATAGCTCCCTGCCTCGCCGCTGACAGAGATGGGAACAGACTTGGAATGGGTAGCGGATTTTACGATAAGATTTTGACCGAAGTGGATGTTCCGGTTATCGTTATCGCATACGATTTTCAAATCGTCAAAAATTTGCCAACTGAATCGCACGATATGAAATTCGATATATTAATCACCGAATTAGGAGTGAAGAGAGTCTCTGAGTGAGCTATCAACTCCGCAGCAAAGCAGCAAAAATAGATTTACTCCTTGAAGACGCTTATGGCGTACCGAAAACAAAGAAAAACGTAAACGTTCTCGACGAACTTATACTCACCCTCCTTTCTCACAATACAAACGATATTAATCGGGATAAGGGATTTGCCGAGCTAAGGAAACAATATCCCACGTGGGAAAAAGTACTCGCAGCTCCGCGAAAAAAGATAGAAAATGCTATTAGAATAGCCGGGCTTGCGCCAGCAAAATCCGCTTATATTAAAGACACGCTCAATTTTATCAAAAAAAACTGGGGTAAACTGAATATAGACTGGATTTGCGATAAAGACCCTGATTGGGTTGAAGAAACTTTCACACAGGTAAAAGGTATCGGAGTAAAAACGATAAATGTCGTCCTTTCGTTTGCCTGCGGTTCAGACAGGTTTCCCGTTGATACGCACATCAACAGGATTTGCTCTCGTCTGGGATTTGTGCCGGAAGGTTCGTCGCCCGAGAAAACTTACATTGCTATGTCCTCAATCTTTCCAAAAGGAAAAGCCTATTCGTTTCATATTAATATTATCACACATGGTCGTCAAACGTGCAAAGCCCGGAATCCTCTTTGCGATAAATGCAATTTGAGGCGGTTTTGCCGTTATTACAGAAACAGCGTTAAATCTGCTAAGTCTGCCGTTCAATAAACTTGTTAATTTCAGATATTTTATTAAATTTCAGGGTGAACAGGAAAGATCAGAAAGAATTAGACAATGCTCACTGAAAATCTTGATATTAAATCCATTAAGGAAGAACTGTTTAAACGGAAATCTCCTGATTTAACGGTTTTCGATATTGATGCGAACGCCGAACTGATAAGAGATATTCTTCTTCTTAAAAAAAAGCATAATGTTCTTATGCTTGGCCATAACTATATGGAACCGCTGGTTTTCGGATTATCCGAGGAATCGGAAAGAGGAGATTCACTCGGACTCAGCATTATCGCATCCAAATCGGATTTTCCATATATTATTTTCAACGGCGTTCCATTTATGGCTGAAACCGCTAAAATGCTTAATATGGATAAACGCGTCTTCGTTGCCGATAAAAGCGCCGGATGTTCTCTTGCCGATGATTTCAGCGCTGATGACGTTCTCGCTTTAAAAAAACAATATCCGGGCATTCCGGTTATGACTTATGTAAATACTTATGCGGATGTGAAGGCAGTTAGCGATGTTTGCTGCACATCCGCCAACGCCGCCGATATAGCGCTCCATATGCCTGGCGACAGCATTATTTTCGTTCCTGATCTGTATTTTGCGCAAAATCTCGAGAATGAATTAGCCGGCAAAAAGAAAATTATCTATCCTAACGGGAATGGAGTAAAAGGCTCAATCTGCGAAGTCCATGAAATGTTCACGTTAGATGACATTCTTACCGTGAGGAAATCTTTCGAAATAGATAAAAGCGATGCCGACAAAATGATTTATGTCCATTGGGAATGCAAACCCGAAGTTCTTGAAGAAGCGGATTTCTTCGGAAGCACGACTCAGATAAGAATGGATATTGCCCGGCGGGTGGCGGAAGGAACCTTAAAAAGAGCGTTTATAGCATCGGAATGCGAGCTTACCTCCAATCTTATGCAGGAATTTCCTTCCGTGAATTTCTGGACAGCGTGTTATGTAAGGTGCCAACATATGGCGAAAGTTACGCTTAAAGGGATTTATGATATTCTATATGCTATTGATGCCGGCAAAGACTTGTCGGAATACGAAATCATACTTGACGAAGAAACTGCCGCAAAAGCAAATCTCGCTGTTACCCGCATGATGGAATTGTCTGTTTAACTCTTAAACGAAAAAACAGACTCCACCACTATTCTATCTTTTAATATCTTAAAATTCTGTCTCACAGTCGTGATTTTAATGATTTTCTTTTTCCCTTCCGGTAAATCTACCGTTACACTCTTTTGAAGCGGCTTCGGTCCCTCAAACTGAAACTTCGGCTTATAAAATTTCGCAAGGTCAATTGTAGCCACTTTAACCCCGAATATCTTCACATCGAACTTCGCCTCCCTCACCTTCACAGAAATTAGATTTCTAACGGGATCAAAATTCACGTCCACAGAACCGGTAACTTTTTCTGTAAACTTAATCCCTTTAGCCTTTATATCGGCGACAGCGTAAAACGTGGCAATACCGGGCTCAAGGTCTATTCGGGCGTTACGTATCTTCCAGGTATAGCTGGTTTTTATAAATGCTTTTTTGAATTTTCCGCTTCCCGATATACTTCCGATTGCATCCAGGAACTTATTGAATGTGGCTTCGTGAAGTATTATTTGAGCGTCTTGAGCCGCTAATGAATTAAATGATATAAATAGACCAACAATTAACAGTGAAATTCTTCTCATAATATTTCCTTTTTTTATAAATAATTTATTATTGGAACGGAGTAAATTTATCAGGCTACACGGTTCAGCCGTTCAGGCGCTTTGGACATCCACAAACTCCAGCGTCAATAGATTGCTGCAATCCGCGCACACTAAGTTTTCATAAGTTTTTTCGGTGTCCAACACATATACTTCAATACTTCCACACGCATCGCATTCCGTAGTCGGCAACGTTATTTCCTTTTCAGGTAGCAAATACTCTGAATTAAGTGGGGATTTATCACCTGCTGTAGTGGCAAGCTCAAATGTCGTCAGACATTTTCCGCACACATGATTGAAGCAGCATTCAGGTTCACAGGAATATACGATTCCATCTGACCCGCAATTGGGACATTTTACCGTGATAAGGCTTAATTTTATTTTTTCCATAATATCCACGCCTCTGCTGAATGAATTTCCTTTTCTGATAAATCAATTCCTTTGACCTCCACCGGAATTATAATATTATCCGGTTTTTCAGACGACAGATAATTTCTTATGTTAACATCGTGATTCTCATTTGTTAGAATATCCTCTCCGACCCAAAGCCTTACTTTAAGATCAGAAATTGCGTTGCCATTGTCAGGCAGCTTTCCCCTGCTGATATTTACCTGATAAACGGTAGAAGGTTTATCCCCGCTATTATACTCGGCGGTAACCGATTCAACCGGAACAGCGACCCAGGACAGTTCTCTGTTTAATTGCGAAAAGAATAATGATTTCATACTCATTTGATTTATAAAATCGTTATTTTTTTTCGGCTATCCAAAGTTCAGTTGAAATTCCCGAACCGCAAAACGGACAAAAATTTATTCCCATATAAGTTTTGCTTTGGTACTCATCGTCCTTATTGGTTAGAAAATACTCCGTGATGACGGTATTTCGCACAACGCCATCCTCTATCGCTTCACGAGGAAGATTTACGAGCATTCCCATTTCGTTTGCAATTTCATGATCTTTACAACAAAACAATTATATAACTCCTCCCTGACAGATAAGGATCAGCGTTTTGATTATCATATAATATACAATAAAAATTTTATTGATATTTATATAATACTTTTCTTATTTTCACTGTCAATTCACACCTTGTGTAATTAAAACGTCTTCAATTACTTCAGCCGGAATGAAGATACCAAAATAAGATAGGAGAAAACATGATGAGAATTATAATGGGAGCGTTAATTGTTTTTCTTTTAATCGCAGGATTTTCGCCCGTTGCAGATGCACAGCTGCCAAACCCGGGAATGACTATTGACACCGAACGCACCGCTCTTGTAATCACAGACCCGCAAAACGATTTCCTTAGCCCTGACGGCGTTACGTGGGGAGTTGTGGGCGAAAGCGTCACAGCAAATAATACGGTAAAGAATCTTGAAACTTTGTTCAGAGTGGCTAATAAAAATGGCGTACCATTATTTATTTCACCACACTATTACTATCCCACCGATCATGGATGGAAATTTGTAGGCGCCCTCGAGATGTTAATGCATAATATCAATATGTTCGACAGAAAAGGCGCTCTCAATTTAGATGGTTTTGAGAATTCCGGCGCCGATTGGCTTGAGCAATACAAAAAATATATTAATAACGGCGCTACGGTCATAACAAGTCCGCATAAAGTTTACGGCCCGGAAACAAATGATCTTGTACTTCAGCTGAGAAAACGTGGGATAGATAAGGTGATTTTAGCGGGTATGTCCGCTAATCTTTGTGTTGAAGCCCATATGCGTGAACTTCTGGAACAGGGTTTTGAAGTTGCCGTGGTAAAAGACGCAACTGCCGCTGCTATTGTGCCTGACGGTAACGGATACGAAAGCGCTCTGGTAAACTTCCGTTTTATCGCCAATGCTGTCTGGACAACTGAAGAAGCTGTGAAGAACATCAATGACAGTTACAGTAAGAATTAATATACTCTGATTTCTATTTAGGGAGATAATTATCAGTGTTGATTATCTCCCTATTTTTTATGCTAATTATTCGGCTGACGAAATTAATCAAGGAGTTAACTTATGCCTCAATCCCGACGGAAGATATTTTTTGTCGTTCCTATAATCTTTCTTGGATTATGGGTGGTCTTCAACCAATCATCCTCTTCGGTAAACGCAGATAAAGATGATCTCCCATCCGCCGTTCTCGGAACTGCTCCCGCTCCAAAAGGGGAATCAGTTAACTACTTTGAAGAAGACGACAAAACGACCGGCTATATAGTTGCTCCTGATACGAAAGGTAAAAAACCGGGCTTATTAATTGTCCATGAATGGAATGGATTGAGCGATCGGATCAGACAGATGGCGGATAACCTTACGGATGAGGGTTATGTTGTTCTTGCAGCGGATATGTACAGCGGAAGACAGGGATATTCAAGAGAAGAAAATATGGCTCTTATGAGCGAGACGCGGGCAAAACCCGACGTAATGGTTCGGAATCTTGATGCAGCGGCAAAACTGCTTCGAAGCCGGGACGATGTTTATGTAGATAAGATCGGCACGATGGGATGGTGTTACGGCGGCGGAGTCGTCTTGAGTTACGCTATCGGCGGCGAAAATCATGAAGCCACAGCTATTTTTTACGGCAGTTTAATTGATGACCCTGAGAAATTGAAGCAAATCGGACATGATGTTTTAGGAATCTTCGCCGAAAATGACGGCGGTATTCCCCCTTCAGATGTCAGAAAATTCGAGAAAGCTCTTAAGAAGGCTGGCATTCCGAATGAAATTCATATATACGATGATGTGGGGCATGGATTTTTTCTTTGGTTAGACAGAAACCCGGACGGTAGAGATGCGGCGATAGATGCCTGGAAGCAGCTTAAGAATTTCCTTTCGAGAACACTTGGTTAGTTGAATTCACTGTTCAGTTAAAGAAAAACCTCTAAGCAAATGCTTAGAGGTTTTTATATGCTCTTGAAAGATTAAGCGGGACTCAATGCCCTCTATTATTTTTCATGAACTATGAGTTAATAGTCTGTCTCTTAACTCGCTACAGTAACGTCAACAGCCTGTGGTCCTTTCTCGCCTTCACTCATCGTGAATTCGACTTTCTGACCTTCTTCAAGGTTGCGGAAGCCTTCTGATTGAATGGAGGAGTAATGCACAAATGCATCCTCGCCACCTTCTCTCGAAATGAATCCGAATCCTTTTTGGCTGTTAAACCATTTTACTGTGCCTGTTTCGCGATCTGCCATAATTTAATATCTCCTATTTTTGGCATATTGTTTTACAGTGTATGAAAAAATAATAGAAATTGTACCTAATGTCATCCGAGATGATTCTTGAAAGGTATGTCTAATTTACTACTTTATGCTTCCTTCATACTTCCTTTTTTATTGCACAAGCAATATATATACACGCATTTCCTGAATGCAAGAGATATTTTGCTTTTTTCATATTTGTCAACTTTTAATTGTTTAGGCAATTACCGGAGGAAGTCACGAACATACTAAATTTTCAGGATGAATATCATATATCAAAATGGTCCTTAAGAATTTCTTAAAGACCATTTATGATAATATATTTTGAATGTCATTCCTGCCGGAAAACAATCGCATTGGCAAGGAGCAACCTCAGAATTCAGATAATATTAACCGAGATACGCTCTCAGTTTCTTGCTGCGCGATTTATGACGGAGCCGACGTATAGCTTTTTCTTTTATCTGACGAACTCTTTCGCGCGTAACGTTAAACTGTTCTCCGATCTCATTCAGAGTCAGAGGATATTCTCTTTCAATACCGAAGTAGAGCCTGATGATCTCCCGTTCCCTGTCTGTGAGCGTATCAAGCGCTGACGCTATCTCATCCTTAAGAGATTCAAACATCAAATCGTTGTCGGGAGGGCTTTGACCTTCGTCTTCGACAACATCTATGAGTGAGTTTTTCTCACCGTTCCTAAATGGTTCGTCCAGAGAATTATGCCGTTTCGACATCATTATCGTGTCGGAAACTTCTTCAGGTTTCATTTCGAGCTTTTCGGCGATCTCAACTTCATTCGGTTGCCGTTCAATGATCTGTTCGAGCCTGTTGGCGATTTTCGTGACTTTACTGATGGTTCCCACTCTGTTCAGCGGCAGACGAACAATTCGTGAGTGTTCGGCTAATGCCTGCAATATTGATTGTCTTATCCACCAAACCGCATAAGAGATAAATTTAAATCCTCGTGTCTCGTCAAACCGTTCGGCAGCCTTGATAAGTCCAAGGTTACCTTCATTTATCAGGTCTGTCAACGGAAGTCCCTGACCCTGATAATTTTTTGCTACACTTACAACAAAACGTAAATTGGATTCTGTGAGCTTCTTTAGAGCATTTAAAGATTCGTCTTTATCTTCTGACCGCACTAACTTTGCGAGCCTGACTTCCTCTTTCGGTTTTAACGGTTCGTATTTTCCGATCTCTTCCAAATATTTTGAGAGAGATCTGTTTGCGTCCATCCCAATTTTCTTAAGTCTTTCTGCCATTTTCCATGTCCCCTGGAGTTTAAAATTTAAATTCTAGCTATCCTGAAACTTTTCCGTTAACTGTTAGTTAAAGATATGAATCGGGTGTTCAAATAAGTTATTCTTGACCGCGGAACCGTGAAATCACCCTCTTTTTTCATATTTTTCTTTCGCAACCTCTAATTATAAGCATAATAATCGCTTATATCAAGCATTTTCTGCTTTTTAGACGTGAGTTATGTGAGATTAGTTGTTATTACACATAACTATTTTAGTTGAGAAGTATAGCTGAAAGGATATCCATAGTATCTTAAAGAGCGATGTTTGCGACCTTTATTTGGCTTGAAAGGTAATATATGTTTTTTAAAACTTAGTCGGATTCTAAAAACCTGATTGTTTCTCATCCGGTCTAGATATTGTAATTGGGATGTGTTACTTTTATACTTATTTAAGAGAGCAAATCCTGAGGTCCAACAAAAGCTTCCAAATCGACGGTTTAATTTATTTGTACCAACAGACATATATACAAGCTTACTTTCAAAGCTAGTTTTTATATGTGCTGATGATTTATTTGTGGTTGGAATTTTACCTTTGATAATCTCTAAGATTTTGTCAGCAATATCCTTCTGCTTGTCTCGTTCTTTAAGCACTGATGATTTTCTAACCCTAATAAGATTATCATGGCGAATTTGGTAGCCAAGAAATGACAACCACGGAACCACATTTAATCTACCATTTCGTTTTCCCCAGATATATGGGTGCTTTGATTTTAATTTATAATAAGACTTATCATAAACTTTAATAATTTCTGGTTCATGTATAATAAGATTTTTCTCTTGAATAACAGATTGGTCTCTTTGAAAAGCTAATTTACACTGTTTTTCGTCTCGATGAAGAATAACCATATCATCACAATATCTTGCGTAAAACAGATCATTGTCTTTTCCCTTTTGGATTACTTTTTTATCAGCTGCATCAAGAACTAGATTAGCAATCAAAGGAGATAGTGCGCCTCCTTGCGGAATTCCAATTTCTTCTTTATTTACGTTATAATAAATATCTCCTAGTTCATGCCTCGGCCAACTTAATCGACCTGAAATTCCTTTTTCTTTTTTCCATCTATCAAACTCGGGAATAGCAACATTCGCAAACGTGTATGATTTCAGAAACGAATAAAACAATTTTATTGCTCTTGAATCTATATATATTGCTTGATGATTTAATCTATTCATCGCTTCGTTCAATGAGTTAATAGCTACATCATGGTGAATGGTATCAAAAAATTTCTTTATGTCACATTCAGCGACCCAAATATCATTCCCCCCAAATTTAGAAGAATAATTGATAAGATTTTCAACTGCGGTATGATGAGTAGGCATGAGATTACTTCCTGACTTAGCACGGAAGGCATAAGAATTATCAAGAAAAAGTGGATCGAATATTGTTCTCAAATATTTTGCCACTGATCCAATTATTACTCTATCTTTCAAGGAATATTTCGCCAAAGGTCTATATCGATCACTATCTTTTCCCTTTGCTATGGGCAAGATCTTCGGAGTTTCAACTATATGGTCAATATCTTGCAACACTGATTTTCTTACATTTGAAATAAAGAATTCGAGATTTCCAAACCACGCTTCTCTCTTAGATTTCCTTACACAAAATTGTCTATTAATAGCTTTCCTTATAGACAATTTATAAACATCTGACGATATCATTGATTTTCGTGTTAATAAATTTGGCCTAACCCACCGTGATCGAGGCGGCATAACATTAATTACTTCCGAATCTGTGATACTTGGGTATTTTGCTCGATAATTTAAATTTTTATAGTAATATGTATTATGACGTTTTTGGGCTTCTGATACTCGAATAGCTATAAGGGATTCAATAATGCTTCGCTGAGATAAATATGGTTCAAATAATTCACTCATAATATATTTATAATTAGATGGGGTAAGTTGCAATGGCTAATATTACTCCGGAACTTGGTAAGTTCACACTTATAGTAGAACTTACCCGCCCTTAGCATCGGAGCTTGGGCAAGCATTTTCACCCGATGTTATATGCAACCAACTGCGTTGCTCACTGCTATTACACCAATTATTAAAGATTTTGATTTTACGTACTTTTGATTTAAGCAATATAGTAAATTACGCTTAATTTGCAATACGTTTTTTAATAATCAATGAATTTATTAATCTGTCTAAATAACTATTTACTGAATTCATATATTCCGAATTACTTGATTTGAATATCTATGAATATATATTCCACCCTCCTCTTTAGCACACCAAAAAAAACTTTTAGTCACCTTCTTCGTAAATAAATTATTTACCAACATTCGAGGTGTATATTGAAGAAGATCCAAGCAGTATGTTTTGCAATTATTTTTTTATTGGGCTCAACGGCTATAACAGTCGCACAATCCGATTAGGATATTATCGCAAAGCTATATAAATTGGACGGTATAAAACTGAAATGGCCGAACACTGTTCAGCGGGAACTCCATTCCTATTTTAGAAGTACCATCTTCCGTGTTTGGACGAAGTTGCCTGATTGGAGACGGTAGAAATAAATTCCCGATGAAACATTTGATGCGTCCCAATTGATATTGTGATTACCTGCCGTCTCGACACCATTTACAAGTCGCGCTACCTCCTGTCCGAGAAGATTATAGATTATCAGCGAAA